>CAYFRY010000064.1:0-6564 GCA_964345665.1 uncultured Oscillospiraceae bacterium | reverse complement strand
ACCTAGTATAAACTATTGTCAAATAAAGTCAATCATCATTTAGGGAGAATCTGTCGGGCTAACTGAACTTGTTGATTCGCTCGAATGGGTAGAACCGCTTTCACTGCTGTTACTACTTATACTACTGCTTTCCGTTGCGCTCGTTGCTTCGCTGCCTGTCGTATTGGACGTTTCACTCGAAGCAGTCGTTGATTCTGTCGTGCTCGCTTCAGTGCTTGTTGTTTCTTCAATAGAGCTTGTCGCTACTGTGCTTGGCGTAGTCGGCGTTGTCACCGGGGGCGTTGTTGTCACTGTACTTGTCGTAGCCACAGTGCTTGTTGGCGTAACGGTCGTCGTTTCCGTAACTAGGGCCGGATGTGTAATGGGAGCGGTCGTTGCTTCCGTAGTCGTCTCACGGCGGCTGCTTTCTGTAGAACTACTTGCACTTCTCAAGCTTGAAGAACTTGTTCGGGGGAATGTCGTAGGCGTCATGCCGATTTCTGTCAGTAGTGCAGAAATACTTGACTCTGCCAAGTTAGGTTCTTGACTGATTTCAGGTTTAATAAACAGCCCTTTCCATGAGGTATAGCTAAGAAACAGGAAAGCTAGAAGCAATAGAAAAACTATAGCCAAAGAACTCACATGTTTCCGTCTGCCACTGTGAGCTTCGCTTGGTACGAAACCGAACCTGAACAAAGCGAGAATCCCTTTGCGTGCATCCTTTTTTTCAAGCTGAGGAGCAGCCGTAATCTCGGCTTCGAATAAATCTTCCAAGTCCTTCTTTGTAGATAAAGAAGAACCCTTCGCTCCAGGCTTCAACTTCAGAGAGCGGTGTTGCTCTGCTGTAAAGGTCGTCAAGGAACTTAATTTTTTATTGCGACGCTTTTTAGCACGCGCCAAACGCTTAGCCTGCTCTCGATCGGGAACCGTGATGCGTCGTTCAAGCCCCTCTTCTGCTCGGCCATTTTCACCCTCGTAAGCCGCTAAACCGGAAAAAGCAGCCTCCTCGAGCTCCCGCCCTGCAAATTCTTCTTGCAACGCCCGGGCATCTTGATTCGATAGGCCGCTTCTTTTTTTCACGATATACTTAATTCAGTCTGCCGGCTCTGGCCCAATGCAAACTCAGTATCCTTTCGGGTTATTCTTCTGGAATCTCCAACCGTCTTGGCACATTTCATCCAGGTTTTTTTCTGCTTTCCAGTGCAAAAGTTGTTCCGCCTTACTCGCATCCGCATAACAAGTTGCAATATCGCCGGGACGCCTTGCTGCAATCCTGTAGGGAATCTTCACACCGGAGTTACGTTCAAAAGCCCGGACCAATTGTAAAACACTGACACCGTTACCGGTACCGAGATTAATGGCCTCTACTGATTTATGCGCTAATGCATAATCCAATGCCTTACAGTGTCCTAAATCAACCACATGGATATAGTCACGTACACCTGTTCCGTCTACCGTCGGATAATCATCACCGAAGACATTCAGCTTCTCCAAACGCCCAACAGCCACTTGTGTGATATAAGGCATCAGATTATTGGGAATTCCTTGAGGATTTTCTCCGATCAGACCGGACTCGTGCGCACCGATAGGATTGAAATAGCGCAGTAAAATAACCGACCATTCTTGATCCGCCACCCATAAATCGCTGAGAATGCGTTCATTCATCCACTTCGTCCAGCCATAAGGGTTAGTACATGAAGGGGGCATATCTTCTGTTAAAGGCATCTTTTCCGGGGTACCGTAAACAGTAGCCGAAGAGCTGAAAACTATCGTTTTTACTTGATGCTCGCGCATGACATCACAGAGAACCAGGGTAGAATTCAAATTATTACTGTAATACTCCAGCGGCTTACTGACCGATTCGCCAACCGCTTTAAGACCGGCAAAATGAATCACCGCTTTAATATCATGCTCACTGAAAATACGGTTAAGCAAGTCTCGATCTTGTACATCGCCCCTGTAGAAAGGGATTTCGCATCCGGTTATTTTTTCTACACGACGCATGGCTTCCATGTCACTGTTAATAAAATTATCAATGACAACCGGCTCATAACGACTTTCCAGCAGTTCAATCAAGGTGTGGCTGCCGATAAATCCCGCACCGCCTGTGACTAAAATCTTTTTCATATTTCCCTCTTTATAAAGTCCTTACTCTTTTTTAAGTCGTTAATAGACCTAACGTTTCGATTATACTGCATTCATAACCAGATTTTCGACTTCTTCTGTTGAGGGTAAAGAAGGTATACCTCCTCTTTTTCCTACACAAATCGCTGCCGCTGCATTGGCAAAACGTGCAATGTCTTTCAAAGTAACTAAAGACGCTTCCAAAGGTTTCGGCAAGCGCAGTAAATGATTGAGGAAAGCACCGAAGAAGCAATCTCCGGCCCCGGTTGTATCCACCACTTTATCCACCTTAAACGCACTGACGGTGACCGTTCCTTCTGCCGTCGTAATCATGCAGCCGTCCGCACCTTGCGTAATGCACACAATGCTCGGTCCCTTGGCTAAAAGAATCTGCGCAGCCTTATCTAAATCTTCCGTTTCCGTAACCAAAATCGCTTCTTCATCAGAAATCTTAAGGACATCCACCTTAGAAATGGCCAACAAGCAACGTCCGCGATAGGCCGTTCTGGATTCCCATAAAAAGGCACGGTAATTCGCATCATAAGAAATAATACTGCCTTGTTCTTTCATTTTATCCGCCAAATCAAAAGCCGTTTCCCGCATGGGATTACTATTTAAAGCCAAGGCCGCAAAATGCATCGTTTTGGCTCCCTGCCAAAGCCTTGTTGGAATCTCATTTTTCTTAAGGCAAGTATCTGCACCGGGTTTTCTGGCAAAAGAAAAGTCGCGCTCACCGCTTTCACTGAGGCTTACAAAACCGAGTGTCGTATAAACATCCGGATCAAAAACCATACCGCTTACATCGACACCACATTTAGCAAGACTTCGGGACAGGAATTCACCTTGCATATCTGCGCCCACCTTACCTATAAAAGCGGTTTTGGTTCCCAATTTAGAAGCGGCACAAACCAAGTTCGCACATGAGCCACCCGGATTTTCCTCGTAGAGCGGATAACCCGCTTCCGATCTTCCTGCGGGTGTATAATCAATCAAGGCCTCTCCGACAACAACTAATTCAAACATTTAGGCATTCTCCTTTACCTTGATTTTGAGTGAGGCGCTTAAAGCACCTACACATTTGTAATAAAGTCCGCGCTTACTTGTTTCAGATCTGACTTCTCCATAAGAGCCGTCGTCCTCAAAAGCAGCTCATTAAGCTCATCGCTATAAACATTATAATCCGTTTCATCTATATAATAACGCACTAAAAGTTGATAACCACCCCAACGTAAATTTTGTATGGAAACCAGCTCCGTGCCTGAAATCAAACGTTCTCTACTCTGAACTAAGGCTTTCATAGCCTCGATAAAAGCCCCTATCTTTTCTTCCGCCTTGTTTCCACCTACATATAAAGTAAGATTAATCCGTCTTTTACGCATGCGCGAAAAATTGATGATATTGGCATCCATCACTTTAGCATTCGGTAAAGTTGCCAGTTCATCATCCAGGCTTCGAATACGTGTCGAGCGCCAACCCACCTCTTCAACCGTACCGCTTAAATCGGTCAATTTCACGAAATCACCGATTTCAAAAGGCTTATCAAGCATCAGAGTCGCTCCCCCTATAAGATTGGAGAGCAGATTCTGAGCGGCCAAAGCAATGGCCAGACTACCGATACCGAGGCCTGTCACGATTTTGGAAAGGTCAATTCCCCAAACCGCTAAAATAGCCGAAACACCCAAAAGGACCACTAGGATGCGTAGTAAGGTTTTCCAGACCCGATGAAGGGTTTTCCTTCTTGCCTCACTAAGCTCCATATAATCCGCGCCTCTTTTACCCAGCCTGAACAAAAGAGGCAGGAAGCCATAAAACAATAAGCTGAAAGCAAAAAGTACCAAAGAATAAATGATTTTTAAAAGAAAATCGGACAGTTTAGCACTCAGACTGCTATCCGAAACCCAATAGTAGGCCGCAGCCCCTAAGAGGGCCAAGCTGATTCCCCAAGCCACACAACTCCAAGAACGTGTATTTTCACTATCTTGCAAAGAAACGTGAACACGTTTGGCCGCACGACGCGCTAAGTAATGTGTCACCCCGGCCAATATAAACGCTAGCGCCAATATAGCTAAGCGAATTATCCATTGTTCTAAAACAGGCTCCATTTTTCCTCCTGAGGAAAATTTTATTGCTTTTATTGTAGCCTTTTTCACATGCCTTGACAAAATCCTTCCTCCTTCTATAATAAAAGAACATTTGTTCTCTTATAGGAGGTTTCAGAGCATGGAGCGCGTAATCTTACATGTTGATATGAACGCCTTTTATGCGTCTGTTGAATGCCTGCATCGCCCCGAAATAAGGCACTTGCCCGTAGCGGTCGGTGGTGACGAAGCCAAGCGTAACGGCATCATTTTGGCGAAAAATCAACTGGCCAAAAAATTTGGCGTAAAGACCGGTGAAACGCTTTGGGAAGCTCGAATCAAGTGCCCTGATTTACATGTTGTTCCTCCTAATTACCCGCTCTATATTCGTTATTCTCGTTTGGCCCAAATGATTTATATGCAGTATACACATCAGGTCGAATCCTTCGGATTGGACGAGGCCTGGCTGGACGTCACCGGACAAAACGGCCTCTTCGTGGCGGAAGAAATTCGACAACGTATCTATGAGGAGCTCGGTGTTACGGTTTCCATCGGAATCTCCTGGTGTAAGGTTTTCGCTAAATTGGGGAGCGATTTAAAAAAACCGGATGCCTGTACACAGATCAACAAAGAGAATTATAAAGCCCTGGTTTGGCCTCTCCCCGTTGAAGACCTGCTTTATGTCGGCCGCTCCACCGGCCGAAAACTCAAATCTTTAGGCGTACGCAGCATTGGAGACTTAGCCATTTTACCGAAAAGCTACCTCATCAAACGTTTCGGGAAACAGGGCATTTTACTGCATCATTTTGCCAATGGAACAGAAAGCGGCTTAGTAAAAGAAACGGTCTTCGAAAGCCCCGCCAAATCGCTAGGCAATAGTGTGACTACAGCACGGGATTTAATCACAGAACGGGATGTCAAAATTGTATTCTGTGCACTTTGTGAAAGCGTGGGTACCAGATTGCGTGAAGATCGACTGTGTGCCTGCGGACTGGCTATTACGGTACGTGGCAACGATTTGCTTTATCAACAATATCAAAAGAAGCTGCCTCGCGCTACGAACCTCAGCGAAGAAATTCTGAAAAACAGTATGGCTTTGTTTAGAGAAAATTTTCATTGGCCCTCCCCTATACGAAGTTTAGGCGTAAGGGCCTTCGTCCTACAAAGCGAAAGCCCCGAACAACTCAGTTTTTTAAAAGAGGAGAATTTGAGAAAAAAAACAGGAAGACTCGAACGGACCATGGACGAGATACGTGAACGCTACGGCTATCATGCCCTCAGTCGCGGTCTTATGCTTTGCGATCCGCTTGGACGCATCGATGCGAAAGGCAGCCACACCATCTTCCCCATCAGCTACTTTAAAAACGGTGAGCGGATGGATTGATGTCGGAAAGGAAAAGAAAGATGCAAGAACATATCCGACGCGAATACTTTCATAGCGGTAAGCGCTATGTTGAAGTAAAAGCTCGCTTCAGTACAGAAGGGGAAATAAAGCCGCTTAGTATCCTCTATGATTATCGTGAATGGCCTATCGAACACATCTACAGCATCAAACAGAAAGCCAGTCAACGCGCCGGGGGCTGTGGCATCTGCTATGATTGTCGCATCGGTGATAAACGCTATCAACTCTATTTAGAAGAAACACGGTGGTTTTTAGAACTTTAAACGTCAGCATTTTAAGAGATTGCTCTCAGTTTAAAGACGAAAGCTACATTCTCTGATAAACTGAAATAAAAATTGAAGTCTGATTGAACCGGAACAAATAATAGTCGAGGTACGGTAACCCCACTCTTCCGACCGCTTTTTTTGCTGATAACGACATCATCGCCGTAGGTTGTATGCGGGCACTTCTGAAAGCCGGCTATCGAATCCCGGAAGATATATCGATCATCGGTTTCGACGATATGCCACTTTGTCTGATGTCCGACCCTCAACTCAGCACTATGGCAGTTCCAAAAGAGCGGATGGGCACCTTGGCCGTTGAACGCTTGGATAAACGTATTCGAGGGGAGACATCCGGTGAAGTCATTCGCCTTTCCATCTTTCCTGAAATTGTTGAGCGCAACAGCGTACTTACCTTAAAAGAAGATCCTTTTAAACTGTGATGAAAAAACCTTTTGTATAAGCAAAAAAGAGGAGCAGAAAATCAAAAGTTCTCACACTCAGCAAAATATCTAAAAGATTCAAAAGAGCTGCCTCAGGATTAAGACAGCTCTTTTAAATCAGAAAAATCTATTTCTTACTCAATAATGGTAGAAACAGTACCGGAACCGACCGTCTTACCGCCTTCACGGATAGCAAACTTTAAACCTTGCTCAAGAGCGATAGGAGTAATCAGCTTAACCGTAATGGTAACGTGGTCACCGGGCATACACATTTCAAC
>CAYFRY010000063.1:402-7219 GCA_964345665.1 uncultured Oscillospiraceae bacterium | reverse complement strand
GTAATAATAGTTAATGCTGTGACCGGAAAACCACATGTCGGCCGCGGGCAGATAGTCCGTTCGCCATAGACTCATCATGAAACCGTAATCCATGAATTTTTCAAGACCCCTAGCCGCCGGAATAAGGCCACGTACGAAACTCATCAGAAGTAGGGCAAAGCTAAAAAGGGAGAGACTGAGGAAGATGGAACGCCACTGTCCGGGTCTGAATAAGGAAAAAAGAGCCGGTTTAACGGTCTTCGGATTAGCGTAGGAGATAAGGGCCCAAAAGGCGGTCACGAGAAGAGCACTTTCTTGAGAAAATGGAAGCACTTGAAGATAGGATAGGGTCCACAGCGTGAAACTGATAAGGCTTAGTCCAAGAGGAAGAGAAAATAAAAGTGCCAGCCCGGGATGACGTTTAAACAGTTTGAGGCTAAGCGGGTAGACCGCTACACCGACGAGCAGACTGCTTAACAACCAAAAAAGAAACTGCAAGCTGTCATTTGTTCCGAGCGCAAAGTAGGTGACGGGAATAAACACGAGGAAGAGAAGCAGGGATAGGAGACTTGTCAAAAGTCCGGAACGATTCGGCCTTTCAGCCGTTAGTGTCACGATACTTTTCCCACGCCTGATTTTCTGACCGCGCACGGGCGGTTCTAACTTAAAAACACGCGTTTTTTTGGCTTCCGGAGCATTTGACTTTTTCATTGGATGATCCTTGCTTCGATATAATGACGTTTATCGGGCGCCTCTCCTAAGGAAAAGGTTTTTTTAGGGAGGACTTTCAGACGGTCAAGTGCCGGAAAAAAATCTTCTTTCGCCAAAGTGGGCAGATAAATTGCGCAATGATCGTTTTGGCAAAGTCCGGCCAAAGAATCTTCCCCATGTATATAATCGATGCGCTTTTCTGCCTTTTCTTGCAAGGTTTCCGTTAAACGATGAGCAGCGGAAATAGCCAAGAAATCTTTAGGTTTTTTGAGACGTATGAGGTAAGCCTCATCCGCCTGTCTGATGAGAAGAGTAAGATTTTTCGATTCGGTTGCCACGTTTAAGAAAGCAGGATAAGCCTCTTCAAAGGTGAGAGGAAGACTGATTTCCAAGTCTTCGTCTCTGAAAACGGTTTGGGCATATTCAAGGACGGTTTGACTATCCGTATGATAGACCAGCTGATGAATAGGGTGAAAAATTAAGCCGGGATCATGTACATTAATCAACTCGACGAGAGCATAGCGCTTGGTTTTACTTTCCTTTCCTTCTTTTCTAATCACGGATTCACGGATTCGCTTAGCAGCGGCCAAAGAGTGATTTCCGTCTCCGATGTAGGCGAAGAGGCCCCGGTTTTTCCAAGTGGGCAAGCGTCCAAGATCTTCTTCAAAGGCCTTGGCGGCATGACTGTCTTTAGGAACAAAGTAGCCGGAGACTTCTCCCGCTTCTGCAGGTAAAGGAATATTGTAGAGCGCCACTTGAGACGCGACGGATTTAGCCAGATTCTCTACAGCTTGCTTAGCCGGGTCATCAATAAGAAGCAGCACATGCGGTAATTCCAAACTTGCCTTTTCTCGTATTCCGATTCGTGCAGGCAGCCTGTTTTCAACGGTTTTCTCAGAAGCAAGGATGGAAGGTTCCCCTTCATCCACATTTAAATACTGATCCAGATCAACAGCCAAAACCACACCGTAGCGATGGCTTTTCCCGTCGGAGAGAGTACGCTTACAAAGAATATAACCTTCCGGCAGATGCTCAAAAATATCATTTCGAAGGTAGAGGTCCATGGTTTCCCAAATGGCAGCCAGCTCAGTTCGGCAGTTTTCTTCCCCCTTTTGTTCTAAGAGGTATTCTGGTAAAACCATTCGAAGCGTCGAGGGTTCACTCCCGACTGCTTTATCGCGCTCGAGCCAATAATCAGGCTCCGAGGTGTATTGGTCACAAGCAACAACGGACCAGTTACTGTTTTGATAAGCTTGCTTCGGAATAAGCATACGACATGCTTTTATAGGCAGTTCGGGTCGAAACATATGACTTCTCCATTTTTCGAAAATCTCAGCATTTGCCATACTGTTACATCTGAGCTTGTTTCATTCTAGCACATCAATCCTCTCTATAAAATTCTCTTAAGGCAGGCCCGAAGCGTAGCAGACAGTGCTTTGGCAAAGCATAGCGACCGGGTGTTTCACAGCGTTTATTATCGATGTAAATGACCGTTTCCTCATCCCTATATTCCAAGCAAGCACCCTCCTTATTTGAAGAAAGACTTGAGTGCCAGTCTGCCTCATTCTTGTAGCCCAAGCTGTGGTCGGCTTTTACACTTGAGGCCCCCAGTTTTAAGGGGTTTGAGAAAATGAAAACTTCTACCTCAGACGATGCGATTTCTTGAACACTTCTCAAGCGCATCCCTTGATGTGAAGGTACAGTAAGCAAATAAGCAGGATAAAAGCAGTTTTCGGATTTTTGATCTACTTCCTTGGACGAAGTGCTTTTCTGAATGGAAGTAAGAGGGTGGTTCAATTCTTCGGCCAGCTCGCTTTCGTGCTCTTTTTGAAATCGGGAGAGTTCAAGTTGAAAGGGTGACTTCGGATGAAAAATGGCCCAAGCCGTTGTGAGAGCAGATACACAGATAAAGCTGAAGGCAAGAAGCTTGGACCATTGTGAGTTGGGGAATAAGTCTTCCTGCATGAAAAGATTGGCTAAAAGTAAAAACAGTAAGATGGCTGCGACTAAAAGCTGGGCAGGATTGCTCTTTTCTTTTATTGTTTTCCTTTTATTTTCTTGTCTTCCGTCCTTTGTCTTAATAGTTTCCGTAACGACATATTTTTCATAAAAGCTGATGCAGAAATCTTTAAAGTCGGAAAAACTGCTATAGCTGCTATGAATCCATGCGGCTATTTCTTCAGCAGAGAGAAGGTTTTCACTCTGACAAGCCAAAATTGTTTTTTCTAAAAGACGGCTCAGTTCTTCGGCGTGCCTTTCATTCATCGCTGCTTCAGAGTCTGTAGAGCTGAAGGGGAGATAAAGAAAGCGTATCTCTCCTTCATTTGACGAGTTCGGTGTACCGATATAAATTGCCTTTTCTCCAAGCTGTAAAAATCTGTAGTCTAATAAACTTTTCTCCATTTCCTGTCGCAAAACACAGTATTGCTGAAGAACTCGAAGAAGCATCTGATGGTTTTTGGAACAGTCGTTCAGAACATGCCAGTCTCTTGGGTCGAGGTTATAGAGCAGGAGCCCCGGTTGATAGGCATTGAGTATACGTGGCAACAGAATGGAGTCATAGTTTTTTTCTTGAAGCAGTTCAAGATGATAAGACATAATTTTTTGGTCTTTAAGCGGATGGATGAGCAGACGATGATCATCCCTAACCATTCTTCCTTCTTCATGACTATGGGCTCCATTTGCTGTTGACACGGACCGTCCACACTCCTTACTTATTCCACATTCCTTGCTTATTTCAGAATGCTGGAAATGACTTTGGAATCATTGAAAACACGACTGAATAAATTAGTGGCAAAATCACGTATTTGTGTGTTGAAAAGCAAGGCAATGGTCAAAAGAATACCCGTGATGACTACAACCTCCAAGGTTCCCATCGCCTCTTCTTGTTTCGCTAAAATAAAGCGCGGATTTCGCTGTTCCATGACTTTCCTTCTCGCATAACGGATCATTTTTTGTTTCATAATTGAACCTCCTGAAATTTTCTGTATTACAAGCTTAACTTTCGGCCCGAAATCTTTTTTACTCTCTTTTTGACAAATGCGTGCAATTGCGTCTAAAAACTCAAAAGAAGTTAGCGGGAGAGCCTCAGAATGTGCTGAAAATCTGCATCGCGGGTGCGGCTCCGAGGAGCATGACGGAGATTAAATCCATGAGCATCGGTAAAAGCAAGGCTCCTGCCTTGGCATCCAGTCGCCGCCGAATGTTTTGTCTCTGTTCGCTTCTACATAAAGCCACTTGTTTTTCAAGCATCTTCAATATTTCCAAACTTCCGTGCCGATTGTATTCCGCTAAAAGAAAAAGCGCTGAGCCGGCATCTGAAAGCGGTAAATGCTCTGCCCAAGCTTCAAGCAGCCGTTCACTGCATTCTCCGTGCTGAATACGAACGGCTATCTGTTCGAGTGGTCCGGCCAAAGCGCTTTCGGAAGAGAAAATATCGGACGAGGCTAAAAGGGCCGCGTTAAGACCCATACCGTTTTTTAAAAGGCCCGTCACAATGGAAAGCAGCAGGGGTAAGCTCTGTATCATCTGAGCCTGTTGTTCTTTTGCTTTTGTACGAAGTCTTAGAACGGGTAGAGAACTGAGGGCAAGAGAGAGGAAGAAGGCCAAAAAAATAGGAAGATTAAGATAGGTAAAACTAAAGCTCAGCAGCAACAAATAAATGAAGAATAATGAAATAAGCCTGAAAAACCATTCTTGTAACCATTCTGATTCCGAATCTTTATCGCGATTGAAGAGGCGTCTCAGGTTTTCTGTCCGAATAAGCCTAAGGAGCTTTAAACGTAAAAAGGCGGGCAGTCTATCAAACGGTATAGAATATTTAAGCCTTCTGAGAAGGCATGAACTGAAGCGATTGAGCCCTTTGGCTTTCAACTTAAGGCTCGTAGTCGAAGGCCGGTCGCTACTGAGACTTAACTGCAGAATGAAGGCCAAGGTGGCCATGACGAATGAAAGCAGACGCATGATTTGGCCGAGTAGCAAGCTTTGTGCAGGAGCGGTACTGATTTGAACGAGGTCAGAGAAAAGCGGGGCCATAAAAAAGGGAAGCACAGCCATGATTAGGCTTTCAAATCCCTGCCTGTTGTTGGCTGCTGCGATTTCTTCTTCCAAGACGAACAGTTCTCTGGCGTTGTCAAAAGATTCCCTTAAGAAATCGAGCATTTTATCTCCGAGCTGCTGTTCCAAATGAAAGGCATAGAGCAGAGCCTTGGCTTCAGGACAGTGAAAGCAGTTTAAGAGGAGAGGATAGTAAGTCTCCCCGCTTTGTTGTGTTTGAACATAAAGTGCAACTTTACTCAGTTTTTCTTTGAGCTTGCGATCGCTTAATTGTTTATAAAAATTTGAGTGAGGTAAGTGTGAGAGCAGTTGGCGCAGGGATTGTCCTACTGCCATACCGCTGCAAAGATATTGGAGAAAAAGCATCAGTGTGCGTCTCACCTTTCGGATACGACGATCCTCCAACTTTTTTTTAAGTGCATTATACAGTAAGGCGGCCGAAAGAAAGGCCGGAAGCATAAGGATTATCTGAAAGGAAAAATAACTCCTCATTCCCAGGAGTGTCAGCAAGAGACAAAAGGAATAAAGAAGAATAGTTCTTGCAGAGATTTTACCTTTAATCTTCAACAACATCTTCTCCCGCCTCCAAAGCAATGGGCTCTAAATGATAATTACCGGCCTCTCCCTCGACGACCAAAGCCATTTCATCAACTTGCCTTCGACCGTCGGGAAGACGACTCAGATGTACAAGATAACGAATCGATGAGGCTAAATTTTCTCGGATTGCGTCGTAGGGAAGCTTGCTGCAGCTGAGAATCATGTTACAGAGTCTTCTCATCATATCTGCACATGAGTTGGCATGTCCGGTACAGAGCGTGCCGGGATGCCCGGAATTCATAGCCGTTAACATGTCAAAGGCTTCCGAACCTCGCACTTCACCCACAATGATTCGATCGGGGCGCATACGCATAGCAGTTCGAATCAAGCGCCCGATATCGATTTCTTCGCTTTCCGGACCGGCCATTCGACTTTCCAGACGGACCAAATTGGGCAGGCCTTGCAACTGCAGCTCGGCGGAGTCTTCAATGGTAATGACGCGTTCGCTTGCCGGAATAAAAGAGGAGAGAACGTTGAGCAGTGTGGTTTTACCGGATCCGGTCCCGCCACAGATAAAGATGCTTTCTCTTCGCTGTACGGCTTCTTCCAAGAAGTTCATGGCAAAACGCGAGATGAAGCGACTCTCAATCAAGGCCTCTTTGTCAGGTTTGATACCGCTGAATTTTCTGATGGTTAAGATAGGCCCGTCCGGAGCAAGTGGAGGCAGAACCGCGTTCGCTCGCGAACCGTCACTCAAGCGTAAATCTCCTATCGGATGGCTGAGATTAAGGTTTGGACTGGCGAAGGAGGAGAAGTGTGTAATAACATGAGTGAGGTGTTCTCGGTGGTCAAAGGCAAGCTCCGATTTCTCCAACTGCCCGAAGCGCTCGATAAAAATATGCTCCGGCCCATTGACCATAATCTCGGTAATCTCATCATTTTCCAAAAGATCTTGCAGAATATCCAAGCCGTGCAGTGAATTGTAGAGTTCTTGCATAAGACGTTTGCGACTGCGCAAGTCCACATGCTGACCCAATAAACGCAGGTTGACTTCATTGGCTATCAGTGCTTGTAAAGCTTCCGGGTTTTGTGCGGTCTTTATGCTCAAACCATTGCTGATTCTATTTCTTAATTCTTCCCGTAAAGCTTGATAATTATCCATTTAAATCGATACGACTCCTTTCAGCTAAAATGAGTCTGGGGCTTCGAAGGGGCGCTGAAGAAATCTCGTTATTTATGCAATGCTCGGTTATGGGGAAGGCGGGTGGAACCAAGCTTTTTATTTTTTCGCTCGCACGGTGAGCGGCAGGGCTGCGTATAGAGGAGGCATTGTTAAGGAGAAAAAGTTCGTCACAAGCAGGAAGCAGCTGTTTAATCAAACGGAACTGTTTTTTTGAGCAGAGTATAAGAACAGAGTCCTTACTTCCGTTTTTCTTGATTAGTGTTTTAAGAAGACTTGATAAATGTCTCAAAGCGATCGTGGGAATGAGCTCTTCATCCCAATCCACTGAAGATGGAACAAAACTCAGTACAC
>CAYFRY010000063.1:0-392 GCA_964345665.1 uncultured Oscillospiraceae bacterium | reverse complement strand
TACACCCGTAATGGCCGTAGGATACAAGTAGGCCAGAACTTGTTCGGATTGCAACTGTTCGTGACTCAGCCGTTTGAGTAAGGATAAAAGATCGGCTCCCTCACTCATCAACTTCAACTGGGACAAGGCCAAATCAAGGGTTTGTGGCTTACCGAACGGAAGGATAAAACTTCGAAGCCCTTTTTCTTCATTACTCGCAAAGATTAAATCAAGGTACTTGGCCAAACTGCGGCTATTAAGATCTGAGACGAGCATATGCATTTTTCCGCCTCGCATCTCCAGATGACTTTTTAGTTCTTGAGCACGGTAAAGCAAGTCTCGCATCTTTTTTTCAATTTTAGGACTGTCTAATCGGTAGACAGCGTTGTTTGAATCCTCAAGGCGTTCTTGTA
>CAYFRY010000062.1:3215-7226 GCA_964345665.1 uncultured Oscillospiraceae bacterium | reverse complement strand
CTTTCTTGCATCGATTGGATCCACGCCTGAAGTTTATGGCTTCTCTGTTCTTCATGATTTTACTTTTTTTAATAAAGAGTCCTTTGAGCATAGCCTGCTATGCGCTTTCCCTCTTCGGTTTAATCCTAGCCTCGCACACACCGCTCGGTCTGCTGATGAAATCACTCAAGTCCGTTATCTTTATTGCGATTTTCGCTTTTATAATTAATCTCTTTGCCATACCCGGTGAAAACCTGGCTCAGATCGGTCCTCTGCATGTGACACGAGAGGGTCTGGAGACCGGCTTACGTATGGCACTGCGCCTTTTTCTCCTGATTTTGACGAGTTCGCTTTTTTTAACACTGACCACAACGCCTCTTATGATTGCCGATGCGATTGAAGCTTTGTTGAAACCTCTTTCAAAAATCGGCTTTCCGGCCCATGAACTGGCGATGATGATGTCCATCGCCTTACGCTTTGTCCCCACGCTGATTGAAGAGACCGATAAGATTATGAAGGCCCAATATTCTCGTGGCGCAGATTACGACACAGGCGGTGTCTTCGCCCGTGTCAGAGGACTTCTATCGGTTCTGATTCCGCTCTTCGTTTCAGCCTTTAAGCGTGCGGATGATTTGGCGCTTGCTATGGAAGCGAGGTGTTACCGAGGGGGAGAGGGGCGTACAAAAATGCGTCAGCTCAAGTACCGTAAAGCCGATGGTGTGGCGGGTCTTTTCTTCCTTGCGCTCGGTATAGCCCTCTTGCTTATGGAGTATTTACTGTGAGAGAAGAAGCTAAACGCAATATCGCTCTTCGTGTTGCCTATGACGGCAGTGCATTTTCCGGTTGGCAAAGACAAGCCTTTGATCCAACAATTCAAGGCAGCTTGGAGTCCGCCTTGACAAAAATATGCAAGCATCCGGTCACCCTGTATGGTTGTAGCCGTACCGATGCGGGTGTCCATGCTCAGGCTCATGTGAGCAATTTTTTTACGGATTGCCGTATTCCCTGCGAAAAGTTGCCTTTGGCTTTGGATGCGTATTTGCCGCCTTCTATTCGCTGTTTGGAAGCAAGCGAAGTGCCTCTTGATTTTAATGCTCGTTTCAAGGCCATTGCAAAGCAATATTCTTACTATATTTTGAACACAAGACGTGCCGATCCCCGATTTAGTCGCTACAGCTACCATGAAGGACGTCCGTTAGATTTAGAGGCCATGTCAAAGGCAGCGGCTTGGCTTGTAGGCGAGCATGATTTTTCAGCTTTTCAAGCCATGGGCAGTCCTTCTGTCGGAGGAAACCAAAGACGTCTTTATAGTCTTCGAATCATGCAATTACAGTCGGAGCCTTTTATTGAGATGAGCGCCGTAACGGACTATAGGCCCTACAATTCACCATGGGATCCAACTGAAGAAATGTGCCGTTCCGCAGTGGATATCTGGCCGTTAACAGGCTCTTCAGACGGCTTGGGTCTCTTACGAATCGTTGTTCACGGTTCAGGATTCTTGTATAATATGATGCGAATTATCGCCGGTACTTTACTCTATGTCGGACTGGGGAAAATGGCACCGGATCAAATATTGGATGCACTGGCCTCGGGGAACAGAAATCTGACAGGAAAAACCTTAGATGCCAAGGGGCTTTGCTTGGACCGCGTAGACTACCGACAAGCAATTTTTGGGCTTAAAGGAGAACACACATGGTAATTAATTGGAACGAACGTACCAATCTTTCGATGTTGACTGACTTTTACGAGTTGACCATGTCGCGTAGTTATTTGGATAATGGCTTGGGTGAGACCATTGCTTATTTTGATCTCTATTTTCGGGCGGTGCCTGAAAATGGCGGCTACGCCATCATGGCCGGTGTAGAACAAATGATAGATTACCTTCAGAACCTTTCTTTTACTGAAGAAAATATCGATTTTCTGCGCAACACGGGACAGTTCAATGAAGCATTTTTACAATATCTTTTGGATTTTAAATTCAATTGTGATGTTTGGGCTATTCCGGAAGGAACCCCTCTTTTTCCGTCGGAACCTATTGTGAAGGTTAGAGGCCCTATTATCCAAGCCCAGATGATTGAGACCATGTTGCTCTTAACCATTAACCATCAAAGTTTGATTGCTACGAAAGCCGCCCGTATTGCTCGTGCTGCGGAAGGCCGACCGATTATGGAGTTCGGCGCCAGGCGTGCTCAAGGTTATGATGCCTCCGTCTTAGGTGCAAGAGCAGCGTATATCGGCGGTGCGGCCGGGACTTCTTGCACGATTTGCGGTGAACAGTTCGAAATCCCTCTGTCAGGTACCATGGCGCACAGTTTCGTGCAAGTTTTTGACAATGAGTTTGATGCTTTTTCGGCTTACGCCCGCTCTTATCCTGATGCGACCGTCCTTCTTGTTGATACCTATCATACTTTAAAATCCGGTGTGCCCAATGCCATACGGGTCGCTAAGGAAGTACTTGAGCCTATGGGTAAGAGATTGAAGGGGATACGTATTGACTCGGGCGACTTGACTTACTTAACTCAGGAAAGCCGTCGCATGCTGGATGAAGCCGGTCTTCAGGACTGTAAAATTACGGTTTCCAATGCGCTTGACGAATACCTTATTCGAGACCTTTTGGTTCAGGGAGCTAAAGTGGATAGTTTCGGAGTGGGTGAGCGCCTCATTACCTCGCGTGCGGAACCTGTCTTCGGTGGTGTTTACAAGCTTTCTGCCGTTGAAAAAGACGGTAAAGTGATTCCCCGTATGAAGATTTCCAATAATCTCGCTAAGGTTACCACTCCATGTAATAAAGAGGTCTGGCGTTTTTATGAGAACAATACCGGTAAAGCGATAGCGGATTTAATTACCGTAGCCGGAGAAGAAGTGAACACCGATTCTTATGAGCTTTTCGATCCCATTCAGACTTGGAAGCGCAAGACCGTGACGGACTTTACGGCCGTCAAACTCTTGGAACCCGTCTTCGTTCAGGGTAAATGTGTCTACGAAAGAAAGACCATTGAAGCGATTCGCGCTCACTGCACCAGACAGCTGGATACTTTATGGGATTCCATAAAACGTTTTGAAAACCCACAAACTTATTATGTCGATTTGTCCCAGAAACTTTGGGATATAAAAAATGAAATGCTCCACACTGAGCATCGCTAAAGGAGAAACATATGTCCAAAGCATTGATTACCATGGAGTCCGGAAAAACGATTGAGCTGGAACTTTATCCGGAGATTGCCCCGATGTCGGTTCAAAATTTCAAAGATCTTTGTAATAAGCATTTTTATGATGGCTTGATTTTTCACCGTGTCATTCCCGGCTTTATGATTCAGGGAGGTTGTCCCGACGGTACCGGTATGGGCGGTCCCGGTTACAGAATAAAAGGTGAGTTTACCGCCAACGGTGTAAACAATACGCTCAAACATAAGCGTGGTGTTTTGTCCATGGCCCGATCCGCTCACCCCGACTCTGCCGGATCGCAATTTTTTATCATGCATGCCGATGCACCGCATTTGGACGGTCAATATGCCGCCTTCGGTGCGGTCACGGCCGGTATGGATGTTGTGGATGAAATTGCCGAAACGCCCACGAGCTTTCAAGACAGACCCATTCAAGATCAGAAAATAAAAAGCATCAGTCTGATAGACTGAAAAATATTATTTATTAAGGAGGCATCTTATTATGTTGAAAGGTATTCCCAAAATATTATCTCCTGAGCTCTTGCGTGTGCTCAGTGAAATGGGTCATTCTGACTGCATTACCATCGGTGACGGTAACTTTCCGGGAGAATCGATGGGTGCTAATGCTATCGTCATTCATATGGAAGGTCACGGCGTTCCCGAGATTCTGGATGCTATTTTGACCGTTATGCCCCTGGATACCTACGTGCCCAAGCCGGTTACCCTTATGCAAGTTACTCCGGGCGACCCGGTTAAGACCCCTATTTGGGACACCTACCGTGAGATTGTAGCTAAGCACGAGCCGGATTTGAAAGATCCCATTGAAAACATGGAGCGTTTTGCGTTTTATGACAAAGTGCGTACAACC
>CAYFRY010000062.1:0-3205 GCA_964345665.1 uncultured Oscillospiraceae bacterium | reverse complement strand
TGCACTTTATGCGAATATTATTTTGCAAAAAGGCGTTATAGCATAAGTCGGATAACACAGAAAACAGATAAGGATAAAGAAGATGACACAAAAGCCCAATTTTTATATTACGACCCCTATTTATTACCCCAGCGGAAAGCTACACATCGGCCATAGCTATACGACAGTGGCGGCTGACACCATGGCCCGCTATAAGCGCCTTCGGGGTTATGAGGTCATGTTTTTGACAGGGACGGATGAGCACGGACAAAAAATTCAGGACCGTGCCTTGGCGGCGGGTGTCAGTCCCAAAGAGTTTGTAGACGAAATAGTTGTGGGTATAAAAGACTTGTGGCGTCTGCTAAACATCACCTATGATCGCTTTATCCGTACGACGGATGATTATCATGAGGCGGCGGTACAAGCCATCTTTCAAAAGCTTTATGACAAGGGTGATATCTATCTCTCTGAATATGAGGGTTGGTACTGTACCCAGTGTGAAGCCTTTTGGACCGAGACGCAGCTTAAGGAAGGTAATTGTCCCGATTGCGGCAGGGAGGTCGAACTGACCAAGGAAGAATCTTACTTCTTTAAGCTTTCCAAATATCAGGATCGTCTCTTGGCATACATAGAAGAGCACCCTGACTTCATTCAGCCCGTTTCGCGTGCCAATGAAATGATTAATAATTTTATCAAACCGGGTCTGGAGGATTTGGCGGTTTCACGTACCTCTTTTGATTGGGGGGTAAAGGTGCCGTTTAACAAGAAGCACGTTGTTTATGTTTGGGTGGATGCGCTGGTTAACTACATTACCGCTTTAGGCTATCCGACAGAAACGACGGATTTTAAGAATTTCTGGCCTGCCGATGTGCAGTTGGTGGGCAAAGAAATCGTTCGCTTTCACACCTTGATTTGGCCGGCGCTTTTGATGGCTTTGGACATTCCTTTGCCGAAGCAAGTCTATGGACACGGCTGGCTGCTCTTTAAAGGCGGGAAAATGTCCAAGTCTATGGGCAACGTCGTTGATCCTGTTATACTCTGCGACCGTTATGGTGTGGATGCCATTCGCTATTTTCTTCTACGCGAAGTTCCTTTCGGTGCGGATGGTTCTTTCTCGAATGAAGCCCTTGTAAACCGCATCAATTCCGATTTGGCCAACGATCTGGGCAACTTGCTTAGTCGTAGCACGGCCATGATTAAGAAGTATTTTGACGGTATTTTACCCGAAGAAAGAGAAGCGGGAGCGGAAGATGAAGCACTTATTGCAGCGGCACGGGCTTTACCGGCTCAGGTAGAAGAACTTTTGGAAAACTTGCAGTTCAGCTTGGCGCTCTCCGAGATTTGGAAAGTCATCGGTGTTGCTAATAAATATATTGACTTAACGACACCTTGGCTTTTAGCGAAGGACTCTGAAAAGACGGCCCGCTTGGCAACGGTTTTGGCGAACTTAGCTGAAGTCCTGCGTATGGTCGCCGTTTTAATCCAGCCTTTTATGCCCGAGACCGCACCTTCGATATTACGTGCTTTACGCATGGAAGATATCGAGACCGCTTTGGCTTGGGAACAGGCGAAGACTTGGGGGCTTTGGAAGGCGCAGCGAGCGGTGGAAGCTGCGAAACCCAGCTTCCCGCGTCTTGATTTGGATAAAGAAATTGATGCCATGAATGCCTTATTGCCTGCAGCAGCTGAACCGGCGTCTGAAGGAGTTAAAAAAGAAAAGGCTTCCGAAGAGAAAGCAGAGGGTCTTGTTACGGCTATTGAGTTTTCTGACTTTGAAAAAGTAAAACTTTTGGCTGCGCGTGTGCTTGCTTGCGAAAAAGTGGAGGGAGCGGATCGCCTCCTGTGTTCTAAGCTTAATATCGGTAAAGCTGAACTTCGCCAAGTGGTCTCAGGTATTGCGACAACGTATGAACCCGAAGAACTCGTCGGTAAAACAGTCATTCTGGTTGAAAACCTGAAACCTCGTAAAATTCGTGGTCTGGCTTCGCACGGTATGCTTCTGTGTGCAACGACAGCGGAAGGAAAGTATCGTCTTTTGACGGTTGACGGCGACGTGGAACCCGGAGCGGAAGTGGGCTGATGCGACTTTTTGATAGCCATGCTCATCTCAGTGACGAACGTTTTAAAGAGGATTTAGACGCCGTTGTAGCGAACATGCGAGAGCACTCTGTCCACAGAGTGCTTTTGCCTGCTTCAGACCTGAAGGACAGTTATGAAGTTGTTCGCATAGTTGAGCGCTACCCTAACCTAATGTATGCCGCTGTCGGTGTACATCCGCATGAGGCAAGCAGTTTTACTGAAGAAACACTTTCAGAGCTGCATCAACTCTTGCAGCACCCACAAGTGGTGGCCCTGGGCGAAATAGGTTTGGATTATCACTACGATTTCTCACCTCGAGAGATTCAGAAAGATGTATTTCGTAAGCAGATGGAATTAGCCTATGAAGAGGGAAAACCTGTTATCCTGCATGACCGAGAGGCACATGGCGACTTTCTAATGGTTTTGCAGGACGCGGCACATGACGGTTTGCTCTTGGATAAACCCGGCGTAGTTCACTGTTACAGTGGTAGTCCTGAATTCGCACAAGAGCTTTTAAAACTCGGTTTTTACTTAGGTTACGATGGGCCCATAACCTTTAAAAATGCGAAGAAGGCTCAGGCCTCTGTGCAGCTTACACCCCAAGACAGGCTTTTGATTGAGACGGACAGTCCGTACTTGGCACCGGTCCCCTATCGAGGCAAACGAAATGAACCCGCCTATGTTGTGGAGGTTTGTAAAAAGGTTTCCGAGTTATGGGGCCTCTCTCTTGAGGAGACGGCTGAACTGACCTATCGGAACAGCTGTACTCTTTTCGGAATATAGGCTTTGATTAGGTTTATCTTTTATGTATGAGTGCTTGAATTCAAGCGAAGGCATCAAAGTTGAACAGGTCCGGCACCTCCAGTTCCCAACTTTCGCCTAAGGCAATCTGAATCTTTTTCCACAATTCACCGATAGATAAGTCGCCCTCGCGCAGGTCTGCGACGACCAATCCTCCGTCGGCTTCCAGAATGGCCAAGGCCTCCGTCGGCTTTCCCTGTTCATAAAGGGCAGCGGCTTTATAAAGCTGAACACGTGAATCCTTCTGAAGGGATGCGTCAAGTCTTTCGATTAGATCCAGACTTTCCGAAAAAGCTTTACAGCGTGTTAAGATATTTAAGGCTTCTTTGGCATAGGCCAAGTCAGT
>CAYFRY010000061.1:4807-7321 GCA_964345665.1 uncultured Oscillospiraceae bacterium | reverse complement strand
AAAGGAGCAGTTGGGCCAAGTATATAAGCTCGTACTTTCTGCCGCATCAACAATTGCTTTCTTCTTATTCTCTTGTTTCATCCGGATGACCTCCTAGGGTTTTTTGCCATACAAACAGCAACGCCAATAGAATGAACGCCTTACTCCCCGACCCTATTCGGTACATAAAAAGACCCGCACGACAAACGTAGCAGGTCTTACAGAACTTCTAAAATTCCTTTTGAACTTAGACTTACACGTAGAAAATAGACAGAACGAATCTGCCAGTCTGATAAGAAAAACACTCGTCTAGTTTTCATTCGTATCAAAGCCCCCTAAGCAATGAGTGCGATATCTACTAATCCGATAAATTAAATATATCAAGTAATTTTGGCAAAGTTCAGACGTGGCACAAAAAAGCTGCCCCACCGTCAGGCAGGGCAGCTTCCCAGAGTTTTTAGCTAATCCGAGACTCAGCCCATGAATTTGTTAGCGGCCTCAACGACCTTTTCGACGGTTAAGCCGAAAGCTTCATAAACAACTTTGGCGGGTGCGGATTCTCCGAAACGATCAATGGCCAAAACCTTACCGTCCAAACCGGTGAAGCGATACCAAGGTTGACTGCATCCTGCTTCGACCGCTACTCTCGCGCGTACATTTTTCGGTAAAACCTCTTCTTGATAGGCGGCCTCTTGCTCAAGGAAGAGTTCCATACACGGCATGGAGACGACACGAACCTGTTTACCGGCTTCGCGCAACTGTTCAGCGGCCTTGACAATCAGTTCTACTTCAGAACCTGTTGCCATTAAAATCAGATCCGGATCGCCCGAGCTGTTGTCGCTAAGTACATAAGCACCCTTCAAAGCAGCTTTCCCGGTCTCTTGATAGGTCGGTAGATTCTGGCGACTCAGTGCGATCGCGATAGGCTTATTTTGGCTCAGGGCAAAGGCATAAGCCGCGGCGGTTTCGTGACCGTCTGCTGGTCTCCAAGTGTAAACGCCCGGCGTAGCGCGCAAAGAATCGAGTTGTTCGATGGGTTGATGGGTGGCGCCGTCTTCGCCGACACCGATGCTGTCGTGTGTCAGGACGTAAATGACAGGAATGCCCATCAGCGCGGACAGACGTAAGGCCGGTTTCAAGTAATCCACAAAAATCATAAAGGTGGCGCAATAAGGACGCAGTCCGCTGTGTAAAGCCAAGCCGTTACAGACGCAGGCCATGGCGAATTCACGTACGCCGAAGTGAATGTTTCGGCCGGAGTAATCCTCTTTAGAAATCCAAGCGAACTTTTTCTGTTGGGTCAGATTGGAAGGAGCCAAATCTGCTGAGCCTCCAATCCAATTATCAAAGCGGTCGGCTACACGATTGATGCAGGTCTCGGAAGTTTTACGAGTGGCCACGGAGCCTTCAAATTCCCAGAAGGATTCATCGTTGACTAAATCAGGGGTCTCGCCGTTCAAGAGGGCTTGGAATTTAGCGTAGTCTTCGGGATAAGTCTCCGCATAGGCGGCCGCTAATTCGTTCCAAGCTTCTTCGTACTGGGCTAAAGCCGCTTTCTGTTCGGCCATGTACTCATCCAGTTCGACCGGCGTAGCGAAAGCTTCTTGCAAGTCCCAGCCCAAAGTCTCTCTAAGTTTGGCAATGTTTTCAGCACCCAGTGGGGAACCGTGTGTCTTTTCAGAGCCGGCAAGAGGTGATCCGTAACCGATAGTGGTGTGTATTGAAATAAGGCTGGGTTGATCGGTGTTCGCTTTCGCTTCGGCTATGGCTTGATTGATCGCTTCGAGATCATTGCCGTCGGCAACTTCTAGGGTTTGCCAACCGTAGGCGCGATAGCGTGCCTGTACATCTTCCGTAAAGGCTACGTCCGTATTGCCTTCAATCGTAATTTCATTGTCATCATAGAGAACAATCAGCTTTCCGAGGCCCAAGGTGCCTGCCAAGGAAGAAGCTTCACTGGAAACGCCTTCTTGCAGACAGCCGTCACCGACTAAAGCAAAGGTATAGTGATCCACTAAAGCGCTATCCTCTTTGTTAAAACGAGCGGCCAAATGTGCTTCGGCTAAAGCGATACCGACGGCCGTAGAAACACCTTGACCCAAAGGACCGGTTGTCGTCTCAACTCCTGCCGTTACCCCGTATTCGGGATGCCCCGGAGTCTTACTCTCAAATTGACGGAAATTCATTAAATCTTCTTTGGTCAAACCGTAGCCATATAAATACAGTAAGGAATAGAGCAACATGGAAGCATGGCCGGCGGAAAGAACGAAGCGATCTCGGTTGAACCAGTTCGGGTTAGCCGGGTTATGTTTCATCTGCTTGCTATACAGGGCATAGGCCATCGGCGCAGAGCCGAGAGGTTTACCCGGATGACCGGAGTTCGCCTTTTGAATGGCATCTGCTGAAAGAATGCGAATGGCGTTGACGGCTTTTTGGTCTAAATCTGCTTTGTGTGTGAACATTAAGAACCTCCTGTAAAAATAAAGATAATGAATAAAAATTAAGATCAATGTAATTATTTTAGCACATTTGCCT
>CAYFRY010000061.1:0-4797 GCA_964345665.1 uncultured Oscillospiraceae bacterium | reverse complement strand
CCTTGATTGTTATACCTTTTTAAAATCAGTATTGCTTAAATTACAAAATTATAATATTATGATTTTGATAAAAACTTACTGAAACACCTATCAGATAGAGTGCTAAACGATCAGAGAACAGGAGGATAAAAATAATGGTCAAAAAAACCGGAGCAAAAACAAAAATCAGTCCTGAGCATGAAGAAACCGTAAAAAACAATGCGGATTTGCTGAAAGCCATGGGCAACCCTGTGCGCTTATGTATTTTGGAAAAGTTAATGCAAAATGAAACGTGTACCGTGAGTTACTTCATGTCATGTATGCGCGCTTCACAATCTACGATCTCGCAGCACCTGGGGAAGTTGCGCGCTCAGAATCTTGTTGCGGTGAAAAAAGAGGGAACCAACGCGTATTATTACATAAAAGATCCGAAAGCCATTCGGATTATGAAACTGATCTTAGAGGCAAATACAGAGGAGGGCGAAAATGAGTAATCGTAAAAAAGTATTAATTATCGGTGGTGTGGCAGGCGGAGCGACAGCGGCAGCTCGTTTGCGTCGACTGGATGATGAGGCGGAGATTATCCTCTTTGAGCGAGGTGCCTATATTTCCTACGCGAACTGCGGTTTACCCTACTACATCGGGGGTGTTATTGAGCAAAGAGAAAGTTTATTGGTAACCACCAAGGAAAGCTTCAGCGCGCGCTACCGCATTGACATTCGCCCTTTGAACGAGGTGCTCTCAATTGATCGTGAGGCCAAAACAGTCCATGTGCAGGATCACGAAAACAATAGATACTATACGGAGAGCTATGATCAATTGCTGATCAGCACGGGTTCTTCGCCGATTGTTCCGAATTTACCGGGGATAAAAGGAGATAACGTATTTACGCTTTGGACTATTCCCGATACCGACCGGATTTATAATTTTATCGCCGAGAAGAAGCCCCAAAAGGCGGTGGTTATCGGTGGTGGCTTCATCGGTGTCGAGGTGGCCGAAAACTTGGTGGAACTTGGTCTTCAAGTCAGCCTGGTTGAGAAAATGCCGCAAATCATGACGGTTTATGATGCCGATATGGCTAAAGTTTTAGAAAACCACATGCTCGACCACGGCATAGAACTCTATTTGGGCAAGGCACTGGCTTCTGTTGCGGAAGACGGAAAGAGCTTGCTTCTTGACAGTGGCGAAACACTGGAAACCGATATGGTCATTCTCTCTATCGGGACTCGCCCGAATGGGAAGCTGGCCAAGGAGGCCGGTTTAGAGGTCAATGCGCGTGGCGGTATCGTTACGGATGAATTTATGCAAAGCTCCGATCCCTCTATTTATGCTGTGGGTGACGTCGCTGAAGTGACGGATTTCAATACTTCCGGAAAATGTATGGTGCCCTTGGCGGGACCGGCCAACAAACAGGGGCGTATCGTAGCGGACAATATAAACAAGGCCAAGACCAGCCGTTATTCCGGCACACAGGGCAGTTCGGTTTTAAAAGTATTTGATTTGACCGCAGCGGTCACCGGATTGACCGAAACAGCTCTCCAACGTCAAGGGAAGAAATATCGTCAAGACTATCTGGTTGTCATCGCACATCCCGGCTCGCATGCGGGCTATTATCCCGGCGCCTTTCCGCTTACGCTGAAGCTGATTTTCGACCTTGAAGGCAAGGTTCTGGGCGCCCAAGCCATCGGTATGAAAGGTGTCGATAAACGAATTGATGTCATCGCCACGGCTCTGCGCTTCGGAGCGAGCGTCTATGATTTACAAAATTTGGAACTGGTGTATGCGCCCCCGTACTCTTCGGCCAAAGATCCTGTCAACGTTGTGGGCTATATGGCGGCGAATCAACTGGAAGGCCTGAGTGAAGGCATTTTGATGCGTGAACTGGATTACGAGGCGGAAAACACTGTCCTTTTAGACGTTCGTGAGCGTGAGGAGCACGCCATCGGTATGATGCCGGGCGCTGTGGGCCTGCCGCTGTCCGAATTACGTGACAAGTTGGAGACACTCGATCGCGAGAAAAATTACATCGTTTCTTGTGCGGTAGGTCTAAGAGGTTACATCAGCGAACGTGTGATGAAGGCGAAGGGTTTTAAAGTAAAAAATCTAATGGGGGCCTACCGCAGCTACTGCGACAGTCAGACCAATATTTGCAGCCCGCAACAGAGTACGCTGACTTTTATCAGTAATGAAGCCGCATCATTTGCCGGAACGGTTGAAGCAGTGGATCATCTGGCCACTGCGGTCGATGCTTTACATGAGCCCCTGGAGTTGGACGCTTGCGGCCTTGCCTGCCCGGGACCTATTATATCTGTCAACAAAGCCATGCAGGAACTGGCAAGCGGAAATCGACTCAAGGTTTATGCGACCGATCCGGGTTTCAGCAGAGATATTGCCTCCTGGTGCGAGAATACCGGTAACCTGCTCATCGAGAGTGGTCGAGAAGGTAATAAATTTACGGCTACGATTCAGAAAGGCCGTTCGGAGCGAAAAGTTGCCGCCTCACGTGACAGCCTTTCCGTAAAAGAAAAAACGATGATTGTTTTCAGTGGTGATCTGGACAAGGCGATTGCCAGCTTCATTATTGCAAACGGTGCGGCAGCTATGGGGAATCAAGTCAATATGTTCTTTACTTTCTGGGGACTCAATATTTTACGCAAGCCCCAAAAGCAAAAAGTAAAGAAAACGTTTATGGGTAAAATGTTTTCCTCGATGATGCCTCGAGGCTCTAAGAAACTGGGCTTATCCCGCATGAATTTCGGCGGAGCCGGCGCGAAAATGATTCGCGGCGTGATGCGCTCCAATAATGTTTCCTCCTTGGAAGAATTGATAGAGGATGCGGTAAAAGCAGGTGTAAAACTTACGGCTTGTCAAATGTCCATGGACCTCATGGGCATTGCGCTTGAAGAGTTGATTCCGGGCGTAGAAGTGGGCGGAGTGGCCGCAATGCTGAACGATAACGACCATTCGAACATGAATCTCTTTATTTAATACGTCTTTTTTGGCAAACTTAAGCCTGTTAAAAACAGGATAAGAAGTCAGGAAGATGAAATGATCGGTTTAGGAACACTTATAAATACGGGAGCCGTGCTGGCCGGCAGTCTCATCGGACTGCTATCCAAGCGCGGCTTTAAACCTTCTTTGCAGGACGCCATGATCAAAACTTTGGGGGTGTCCACCGTCTTTGTCAGCATTGCCGGAGCTTTAACCGGTCTTTTGAAATTTGAAAACGGACAAATACAAACGCAGGGTTCCTTGCTCATGATACTTTCGTTGGTACTCGGGACCCTGGTAGGTGAGGCGCTGAACCTTGACGGCCAGATTGAAACGCTGGGTACGTGGTTAAAAAAGAAGGCCAAGGCCGAAGAAAGCGCTTCTTTCGTTGAAGGCTTCGCGACAGCCTCAATCATTATCTGTGTAGGGGCGATGGCTGTGGTAGGTTCCATACAGGACGGTATGACGGGCGATTACAGTTTGTTGCTCACCAAATCCATCTTGGACTTCGTCCTCGTGATGATGCTCAGCTCCTCTTACGGAATCGGCGTTATGTTTTCCGCTTTGCCGCTTTTTGCTTACCAAGGACTTTTAACCCTGCTTGCGGGTGTGATTGCTCCTTTCTTTACTCCAACGATTATTGCCGACCTATCCTATGTCGGCTCTGTATTAATCTTCGGCGTCGGCCTTAACTTGCTTTTCAAAAGCACTTTAAAAGTCGCCAATATGTTACCGGCTCTTGTTTTTGTCTGTCTGTTGAGTCCTTTTATTCGTTAATTATTTAAAAGCAGGTTTACCTGAAAAATACGAATATCCGCTTGAAAATGCTAGGGTATTTTATTATTTTGATATACAAAGTGATTGGCGCATCGATGCGGTTAAGTCATTCAGTACAGTTAACGTTAAACGAAATGACACTAAAAAGTTAAAGCGGCCGGGCTGAACACTTTTATATATATAAAGGATCGATAGATGAATATAAACGCATATCGCATGGGCTTGGATATCGGCTCTACGACGATAAAATTCGTAGTCTTGGAGGGTGAAAGAATTGTCCTTCACTCCTATAAAAGGCATGGCTCGGATATTAAACGGGCGCTGTTGGAGACTTTGAGCAAGGCGGCTGAGTTTGTCGGGAACACAGCGCTTCAAATCGGCATCACAGGTTCAGGTGGGGTTCTGGTGGCAGAACTCTTGGGTCTGTCTTTTATCCAAGAAGTGATTGCCGAAACCAAAGCCATTCAGCTATATAATCCTGAGGCGGATGTTATTGTCGAATTGGGTGGGGAAGATGCGAAAATCACCTATCTTCACCCTGTACCTGAACAACGCATGAATGGAACTTGTGCGGGAGGTACCGGCTCATTTATTGATCAGATGGCCCAGCTTTTACAGACCGATGCGGCGGGTCTTAACGAATTGGCTTCCCGATATAAAACGATTTATCCTATTGCCTCTCGCTGCGGGGTTTTCGCTAAGACAGATCTACAACCTCTGATTAATGAAGGGGCTTCACGTGAGGATCTGGCGGCCTCGGTTTTTCAGGCTGTGGTCACACAGACCATAGCCGGACTTTCACAAGGCCGACCGATTCGGGGCAATGTTGTTTTTTTGGGAGGCCCTTTACACTTTTTGCCCGAGCTGCGCTATGCTTTTGAACGCACCCTGATAGATCAAGTCGAGCGTTTCATCAGTCCGGAAAATGCACAACTTTATGTAGCCTTAGGAGCAGCTCTCTTGCTGGAAGACAGTAAGGCGGTTTCTATCCCGGACCTGATTGAAAGATTGGAGGATTTGGAAGTCAGTGGAGAAGAGGTCGCCCATATC
>CAYFRY010000060.1:206-7321 GCA_964345665.1 uncultured Oscillospiraceae bacterium | reverse complement strand
CAAGGCAGCCGTGCCATAAGGTAGCCACCTTAACCTTTCCGTCAGAAGTGAGTACAAAAGAAACCCGGCGGAAGCCGTAAAGCCGAAGAAGAGGCCAACAAAAGGCAGCAAGGCGCTCAGTTTGGCCCAAGGCAAACGTTTATATTCGCTACAATAAAGCTCTGCTACAACAAAAGGCGTGAATAGGCGAGAGTCCTCGTAACGCAGTAAGAAATCGTATTTTTTCTTTGGCAAAACAAATAGATAATAGACCGCCGTAATTAGTACTGCAGCTGCGAAGAGCAGTGTCAGCCGTGCAATAAGCAGCCCGATCCGGCCGTCTACGGCAAAATGTTCAAACACGAATGTTGATCCTCTTTTTCTCAGGTCTTAGGCGCCTTTTGCAGTTTTTTCCACGCCTCTACAGCCGCCTTCATCTTATCGAAATCGGCTACGGTACGCGTATATTCGCTTAGCCCCTTTAAGCCCATATGTACACTTTCACGCCTAAAACGCATGGGGCTGTCTTGTGATACGGTAGCTGAAAGATGGAAGGCACTCAGTCCGGCATTTTGTCCCAAAAGTGCAATGTTTTCTGCATTAACACCGCTGCCAGCCATGATCTGCAAGCGATGGCCTGCCTGTTTTTGGAGTATTCGAAGCCGTTCGGCACCTTCTTGAGCCTTGTCGGCCTGACCGGAGGTCAAAATGGTATCAAAGCCCAAGGCAATGGCTTCTTCCAGAGCTTGTTCGGGGTTTCGGCAAAGATCAAACGCACGATGTAAGGTCAATCCGGCCGTTCCTGCTGCCTCGCGCATACGTTTCAGCAGTTCCACATCCAAGTCGCCGTCTGCTGTCAAATGGCCGACAACGATGCCCTCTGCCCCCATAGCTATAAAGGCCTTAATGTCTTTGAGCAGGCGTTCGTTCTCATCTTCATCGTAGAGAAAGTCTCCGAAACGTGGACGCATTAAGACACGAACGGGCAAAGCACATTCCTCTCGAATGGCCTCAAACAGGCTGAATGCAGGCTGCGTTCCGCCGATGAGCAGGTTTTGGCAAAGCTCTAAGCGTGTGAAGCCTGCCGCTTCGGCCATTTTAGCGGATTGCAGTGATTCAACACATGCTTCAAGTACATAAGGGAGCATTTCATAGCCTCCTTTCGTGTGTTCATCAGAGGGATATTTTGTTCTGAATAACAAAAATCCTCCTTCTGAAATCATAACATAATCTCATCCTGCTTCTCTTATGACTTTTTCTTTCTGTTATACTGAAGAAATTAAAGGAGAGTTCAGGATGGCTGCCAGCTCTGATTCAAATATAAACGATCGTAGAGTAAAGACTGTCGATACTTACGACATCGCTATTGTGGGCGCAGGGCCTGCCGGAGCGACATTGGCGAGGCTGATCGGCAATAAACTGAAATGCGTTATTATCGACCCGAAGGACGATGAGAACGGCAGTTTTCGCAAGGTTTGCGGCGGCTTACTGGCAACGGATGCGCAGAAATCTCTTTCTCATTTCGGCTTGACTTTGCCGAAAGAAATATTGGTGGATCCTCAAATTTTTTCCGTTAAGACGATGGACATTGTGACGCGTCAAATCCGTCATTACCAACGTTTTTATATTAACTTGGATCGGCATAAATTCGATCGTTGGCTTCAATCGCTGATACCGGCAGAGGTTTTACAGTTGGCAGGGCGCGTTACCGTATTGCGGCGTTTAGCCGAGGGAGGTTTTGAACTCTCCTATCGTCTGACGGGAGAACTTGCGGATAAGGTCCTTCATGCCAAGTATCTTGTGGGTGCAGAAGGGGCAAATTCCATAGTGAGAAAGACGCTTTTTCCCGGGCCTGACATTACCCATTACACCGCCATTCAGCAGTGGTTCAGCAGCGAGATCAGTTCGCCGCACTATGCCTGTATTTTTGATCGGGAGACGAGTGACTGCTGTTCGTGGGCCATCACGAAGGATAGGTATTTTATATATGGGGGTGCTTTTGCCACGAAGAATGCCAGAGCGATGTTCGATCAACAAAAGTCGCGTTTGTCCGTTTTCGGTTACCATTTTGGCGAGCCGCTGAAAACGGAAGCCTGTGTGGTTCTGCGCCCGAAGCGATTGAGAGAGTTGAAGTCAGCGCAATCGGGGGCCTTTTTAATCGGTGAGGCGGCAGGCTTTATCAGTCCGAGTTCGCTTGAGGGGATGAGTTGGGCGATGGATTCCGCTTTGTGTCTGGCAGAAGTATTTCTCTCCGGCTGCGTAAATCCGGAACGCGTCTACAGGTGTAGAACAAGGCGCTTCAGATGGAAACTTTGGTTGAAACTTATGAAGCTGCCCTTCATGTATCAGCCTTCTTTACGCAAAATGGTTATGACTTCCGGTTTGAGCAGTATCGATGTAGTCGAGGAGAGCTGAGTGGAAGGTCTGAAGTATCCGATTCTATTGGTTCATGGTGTGGGCTGGCGAGACGACGGTCGTTGCTTGCGGTATTGGGGTGACGTTCCGGCATTACTGGAGAAGCGAGGAGCACGTGTTTTTTTGGCGCATCAGGATGCCATGTCTTCGCTTACGGTTTGCGGTGAGCAGGTCCGGGAGCGCAGTGGGCCGATCCTTGCGGAAACCGGCGCGGAAAAGGGGAATGGAATTGCGCACTCGAAGGGCGGCTTGGATTCGCGTGAGGCTTTGCGTGATGAGACTTGTGCGTCTTCGGTGGCCAGCTTGATTACTATTTCTACGCCACACCACGGTTCACGGATTGCAGAGCGTTTGTATAAGAGGCCGCGTTGGCTTATACGTCCATTAGCGGGCTTGATTTCATGTTTTTATAAATTAAAGGGAGATAAGAAACCGGATGCGCTTGGGGCTTGTGAAGGGCTTTTGCCACAGGTCTGTGAAGCGAACAATAAGGTAGATGCGTTTAGGTATGAAGAAACTGACATTATGATTCGTTCCTATTCAACGGTGCATCGTCCTAAAAACATTTTGGATTATTTCTTTTTGAGCAGTCGTTGGCTTTCTCGTTTGGAGGGGGCTAATGACGGTGTGGTCTCAGTAGATTCGGCGAAGTGGTTCGGCTATTCGGGTGTGATAGAGGGTCGCTATGGCAAAGGTGCCGCTCACGATGTGATGGTCGGCCGTCGCGGTCTGGATTATCCCTTAAAATTGGAAGGCTCTGACATTGCTTCGGTCGGTGATTTTTATCATATGCTCATCGATTGGCTCTTAGAGGAGGGGCTGTAGGGAAACAGGTCTCCGGCGATGTGACGCGCTTTGATTTGGTATCGCTTTCGATGCATTTTCAAGTTTTATTGTGGCTTGTACGAACAACAAGAAGGAGCTTGTCTCACTTCTTTGAGACAGCCCCTTCTTAAATCCAAATAATCTTAAGTCAATTACAATTACACAATTTCAGCCCCGTAGTAGGCATCCTTGTAAATTTGCTCGAGTTCCGTAATCAGCGGATAACGAGGGTTGGCGGAGGTGCATTGATCCTCGAAAGCGTCCTCAGACAACTTGCGAACGCCCGCCATAAAGTCTTCTTCCGCAACGCCCGCCTCAGCAATGGATTGTGGCAGATGGAGGCTTCGGCTCAGCTCCTGAATGGCGGCAATCAAAGCCATGACCTTTTCGTCTTCACTTGCATCCAAAGCTGCGAAACCAAGACGATAAGAAACCTGTGCCAGACGATACGCACCCTTAAATTCCGAGTATTTCGGGAAAATGGGGAACTTGGTCGGCATGAGGGAGTTATAACTCATGACGTAATGCAGTAAAATCGCATTGGCCCGTCCGTGTGGAATGTGGTGTGCCGCACCTAGTTTATGTGCCAAGGAGTGGTTGATGCCGAGGAAGGCATTTGAAAAGGCCATACCGGCAATACAAGAGGCGTTGTGCATTTTTTCCCGAGCTTCCTTGTCCTCCGGATTGTTATAACTGCGTTTCAAATATTTGAATACCAATTCAATCGCTTTAATAGCCAAACCGTTGGTGTAGTCGGACGCCATGACAGAGATGTAGGCTTCCAAAGCATGAGTGAGTACGTCCATACCGGTGTCCGCTACGATAGAAGGTGGCAGTGTATCTACAAATTGCGGGTCAATGATCGCTACATCGGGGGTCAATTCGTAGTCTGCAAGAGGATATTTGAAGTTACCTTTTTCACTATCCGTAATAACGGCGAAAGACGTCACTTCGGAACCGGTACCCGAGGTGGTGGGAATGGCAACCATCTGACATTTTTGACCGAGGTTGGGGAAGTTAAAGGTGCGTTTACGAATATCCATGAATTTGAGGCGCAGGCCATCGAAGGAAGTATCCGGATTTTCATAGAAAAGCCACATGCATTTGGCCGCATCCATAGCGGAGCCGCCACCCAAGGCGATGATGACGTCAGGCTGGAAGAGCTTCATGGCCGCCACACCCGCATGGACGCTTTTGACGGTCGGATCGGGTTCAACCTCGGAAAAGACCTCACAGTGGACGTAGTCTTTACGTTTACGCAGGTAGTGGATGACTTTATCCACGTTACCGAGTTTGACCATGGTCGCATCCGTGACAATAAAGGCGCGACTGATCCTAGGCATATGCTCCAGATATTGAATGGCATTTCTTTCGAAATAGATTTTAGGCGGAATCTTGAACCATTGCATATTGACTCTCCTCTGATACATGCGCTTTTTATTGATGAGGTTGACGGTGCTGACGTTGGACGTGGTGGAGTTACGTCCGTAGCTGCCGCAGCCTAAAGTCAAAGACGGATTGTTGGCGTTATAAATGTCACCGATGGCACCTTGTGAGGAGGGGGTGTTGGCGATGACTCGACCCACGCGCATGGCCTCGCCGTAACGCACACAGGTGTCCAGATCTTCGCAATGAATGACGGCAGAGTGACCCAGACCACCGAGATTCAGCATGGTGTCTGCGAACTTGAAACCCTCGATTTCGTCTTTGCAAACAAAATAAGCTAATACGGGCGAAAGCTTTTCAAGTGAAAGGGGGTAGTCTAAGGAAGGTTCAGGCAGTTTGGCGATGAGAATTTTGGTGCCTGTGGGCACCGTAATACCGGCATCGGCCGCAATCTTCTCGGCAGGCTGACCGACCACGACGGGATTGACCATCCTCTTTTCGTAGTTGATTACGTAACGCGAGAGCTTTTCCGTCTCCTCCTCATTCAGGAAGTAACAATTCATCGACTTCATACGATCTTCGAACGCTTCATGAATCTCTTCGTCAACAATAACGGCCTGTTCAGAGGCACAAATCATGCCGTTGTCGAAAGTTTTGGAAATGATAAGGTCGGTACAGGCACGGGCCAAATCCACGTTTTTGTTGATGTAGCAGGGCACGTTTCCGGGACCGACACCAAGGGCCGGTTTGCCTGCGGAATAAGCTGCACGCACCATGCCGGAGCCGCCGGTGGCCAAAATGAGGGAGACGCCGGGATGGTTCATCAGGGCATTGGTTGCTTCGAGAGCGGGATGCTCTATCCATTGAATACAATGTTCGGGTGCACCGGCCTTGATGGCTGCGTCACGCAGAACACGAGCGGCTTCAGCAGAACATTTTTGTGCGCTGGGATGAAAACCGAAGATAATAGGGTTACGTGTTTTCAGGCAAATCAAGGCCTTGAACATCGTAGTGGACGTCGGGTTGGTAACGGGAGTAACGCCACAGACCACACCGACAGGCTCGGCAATTTCAACGTAACCTTCGTAGTCATTTTCCTCAATAACGCCGACCGTTTTCTCATCTTTGAAGCCGTGATAAACATATTCCGTAGAGAAACGATTTTTGATGTCTTTATCTTCTATTACGCCGCGACCGGTTTCCTCGTAAGCGAATTTAGCAAGACGGAAGGCGTTATCCAAACCGGCTAAAGCCATCGCTTTAACGATACCGTCAACCTGAGACTGATCCAAGTCCATCATAGATTTGAGCGCCTCTTGGGCTTTCTCAACCAAGAGATTGACTTCTTCGACAGGGCTGAAGACAGGCTTTTCTGCATGGGTAGACTGGCTGCCTACATCCTTCTTGCTTGCTGCCGTTTTTTTAGCAGCGACTGCTTTGTCAGGTGTTTTTTTGACCATCTTGCATTCCTTTCTATTTGAACAGCATCCGAGGCTGTTACTCATTAAAAAAGCCGAAGCGTTGGCTCCGGCTTAAAATGAGCGATTGGGACCGGAGTTTAGGCCTCCTCAGAGTCGTAAAGCCTTTTAGACAGTACGGATAAGGATACGGCGATGTTCTCGTGCTGCAGAATAATGTTCTTCGGTACAATCAGATGAATCGGGGCAAAATTCCAAATGGCTTTAATTCCTGCATGGACTAACTGATTGCAAGCGTTCTGCGCTTCAGCAGCGGGCACCGTAATGATGCCGATTTTTATTTCTTGGTCCTGAACGGTCTTTTTCAGGTCTTCCATGGGAAGAACTTCGACACCACCGACTGTAGTCCCTACTTTTTTCTCATCCTCATCAAAAGCGGCAACAAGCTTTAAACCGAATTCTCCAAAACCTTTGTACGCCAGAAGCGCGGAACCCAAGTGCCCACTACCGATGAGGACGGCCAGCTTGGTATTGTCATAGTCCAAGAGGCGACGAAAGTCCAAAATCAGGTCGTTGATGTCAAAACCGGTGCGAGGTCTGCCCACGACCGAAGTCAAAGCCAGATCCTTGCGGACTTGTACAGGATGAAGATTCAAATCTTCAGCCATAACAGCCGAAGAGATTTTTTTCTTTCCTGCGGCCTGCTGTTCTTTCAAGTATGCAAAATACATTGGAAAACGACGCAGGCTGGGTTGTGGGATGTGTACATTTTTGTCTTTGGTGTTAGCCATCTTGTGCTCCTTACAAAATCCCTTCTGTTACGGGTCATGTTTGGCTCAAAGCTAAGTCACCTCAAACTTGGCAAAATCAATCACTTTTTTGTTACTTGCCCGAGTTTTTCTCTTCGAAGAATCTAAGCCGGATTATGTGTCAAAAGTCAATCGATTTTAAATAGCCGATAAATAAATAGCGGTTACGCTGCTAAAATATCAAGACTTTACGCTTAAAGCAATACTTTTTTATCCATTATTTGCAATTTTCTTAATTTACCAATTCGTATTGATAAATACCGATTTAAATTATGACATTTAT
>CAYFRY010000060.1:0-196 GCA_964345665.1 uncultured Oscillospiraceae bacterium | reverse complement strand
CGCATCCCCAAAAGGTGCCAAATAAGTTCCGGGACGAGAAGGTCTTCCTGCAGGATATCCTGAGTTTATCTGTCAAGGAAAAAGAAGTGATCGCTTATGAGTGTTTATGGATTTTTCTTAGATTAACAAAAAATTCTAAAATGTATTGTGTATATTTAATAAATATTTAAACTAAATTTAAGGTAGACGCACCAAT
>CAYFRY010000059.1:0-7331 GCA_964345665.1 uncultured Oscillospiraceae bacterium | reverse complement strand
CTTAATGACTCGGTCGAAACGGCTTTTCGTCTGGCGGAAGGCCTATTATTGGTTGCTTATGAGCATGAAGAAAAAGGAATTAAAGGCGAAGATTTGTTCAGCCAAAATTTTTCTTGCCCTGACTGTCATATCAGTATTCCGGATCCTGAACCGCGTATGTTTTCCTTTAATAATCCGATGGGGGCCTGTCCGGAATGCCTTGGCCTTGGACAGCACATGCGAATGGATGAAGAATTAGTGCTTAACAATCCAAAAGTATCTATTAATGAGGGTGCTGTTCGTGCCGGCGGCTGGAATTTGGATGATAAGAATTCTTGGGGACGAGCCTTTATAGAGGCTTTATCGAAACGCTACGGTATAGATTTAGATTTGCCGTACGAGAAGCTTTCGGCCAAGCACCGTTCCATTATTATGTACGGTAACGAAGGTGAAAAAATAAGTGTGGATACCTCGAGATCCAAATATGACAGAGGAGAGGATTATAAATCCAAATGGGAGGGAATTATCCCTTCTTTAGAAAGACGATACAAAGAGGCGAGCAGTGAGGATTTAAAAGCTTTTTATGAGCAGTATATGTCCATAACGCCCTGCCAAACCTGCCATGGAGCAAGGCTCAGGAAAGAAAGTTTAGCTGTAAAGTTTGGCGGAAAAAATATATATGAAATAACCTGTTTACCTATACAGCAGTGCAGAGATTTTTTAGAACAGGCGACGGCCGGACTAGGTCCCTCTAAACTGGCCATTGCCGAACAAGTCTTCCGTGAACTAAAGGGTCGTTTGAATTTTCTGATTGATGTGGGTTTAGATTATCTGAGTCTTTCGCGTGCGTCCGCAAGTCTTTCGGGTGGTGAAGCACAACGCATTCGGCTTGCCACACAGATCGGATCCGGACTAATGGGTGTTTTATATATTTTGGATGAGCCCAGTATAGGTCTTCATCAGAGAGACAACCAAAAATTACTGGCAACCTTAAATCATTTAAGAGATTTAGGAAACTCCGTTTTGGTAGTTGAGCATGATGAAGAAACCATGCGGGAAGCGGACTGCATTGTTGATTTAGGACCCCTTGCAGGTGCCCAGGGTGGAGAGCTGGTCGGTATCGGTACAGCTGAAGAGTTGATGAATAATCCTCGTTCGATTACAGGAAAATATTTATCCGGTGAGTTGTACATACCCATTCCCGATGAGCGCAGAAAAGGAAGCGGAAAATTTTTACAAATTAAAGGCGCACAACAAAACAACCTAAAAAGCATAGATATAAAAATTCCGCTGGGTACTCTGACTGCAATCACCGGCGTTTCCGGTTCAGGGAAAAGCTCACTTATTAACGAAATACTTTTGCCAAAATTGGAAACAGAGCTGAATGGGGCCAGACGCAAGTTGGGCCACTGTAAGAAAATTCTCGGCTATGAAAACCTGGATAAAGTGATCGCAATAGACCAGTCTCCGATAGGCCGAACACCACGCTCCAATCCGGCAACCTATACAGGTCTGTTTGACATGGTGCGTCAGCTTTTCGCCCAGACCTCTGAAGCTAAAGCGCGAGGCTACTTGCCCGGTCGTTTCAGCTTTAATGTTAAAGGAGGACGTTGTGAGGCTTGTCGAGGTGACGGGGTAAACCGTATTGAAATGCATTTTCTTTCGGATATCTATGTTCCTTGTGAGGTTTGTAAAGGGAAACGTTACAACCGAGATACTTTGGAAGTTAAATATAAAGATAAAAGTATTGCGGATGTCCTTGATATGACCATTGAGGACGCCGTAGAATTCTTTGCCCAACAACCACGTATTCTTCGCAAGCTCGAAACCCTAAATGACGTAGGTCTGGGCTATATCAAGCTGGGTCAGCCGTCCACTCAACTGTCGGGCGGTGAAGCTCAACGTGTCAAACTGGCGACTGAACTCTCACGAAAATCTACCGGAAAGACCCTTTACATTTTGGATGAACCTACTACAGGGCTTCATACTGCGGATGTACACCGATTAAGCTATATTTTGGAGCAACTTACCGAGAGCGGAAATACTGTGATTGTGATTGAGCATAATTTAGATTTGATCAAAACGGCAGACTTTATCATCGATTTAGGACCGGAAGGCGGGGAAAGGGGAGGTCGGGTCATTGCAACAGGTACCCCGGAAGAAGTTGCGGCATGTGAAGCTTCCTATACGGGTGCCTTTTTAAGGAAGATTTTGTCATAATTGTTCAAGTTTGATGCTAAAACAGAGCTTGTAGGCCTCGCCAATTAGGCTATAATATAAACATCAAAGAAAGTCAAAGTTTGCGCAAGTGTTTAACTTGGCAAACAAGTATGAGAGGAACACTATGTCTTTATGTGACAGTTGCCATGAAAATGTGGCCATAATTTATACAAGTAGACTTGTTAATCAAAAACCCGAATACACAGGTTATTGTATGTCCTGCGCATTGCGTAAGCCTGAATTAGGGATGAAGCTGATGATGGAGAAATCCGGGATTACGGAAGCGAATATTGACGAAATAACGGAGCAATTTAATGTGATGATGGAGCCCATGCGCGACGATCCACCTGAAGTGTTGATGGAAAAGGTGCATGAAATAATGCAGAATATTGATCCTCAGCAATTAATGGGAGGGATGAATGAACTCATAAAATCGCTTCCTAAAGAATCGAATGAGGTCCTAGAGGCCGATGAGGATAATCCCCAGGAACTCAGCGGTTTAGCGATTGGTGAAAATAGCATCTCAGAAGCTCTTCAAATGATGATTTCCGGCATGATGGGCAGTGGTGATTTAGAGAAGGCCGGTTTAATGCCTGCGGCCCGGGGTGCAGAAAGTGATCCCGGAAGTGATTCTAAGAACGAAAAGTCGGCGGGAACCAAAGAACGAGGTAAACGGGATGCGAAGAGACAAAGAAAGTTTCTGGATACCTATGGAAGTAATTTGACAGAAATGGCTCGGGAAGGGGAAATGGACCCTATTATCGGCCGAAAAAAAGAATTGGAACGCGTGGTCCAAATTTTGAATCGTAGGAGTAAAAACAATCCTGTTTTACTGGGTGAGCCCGGTGTGGGAAAGACTGCTGTCGCGGAAGGTTTAGCCTTGCGTATTGCTGAAAAGAAAGTGCCTGCCAAGTTATTGGACATGGAAGTGTATCTGCTTGATATGACTGCCATGGTTGCAGGTACCCAGTTTCGTGGCCAATTTGAAAGTCGCATGAAAGGTTTGGTCGATGAGGCCAAAAATCAAGGCAATATCATTTTGGTTATCGATGAGCTTCATAATATCATGGGTGCCGGCGATGCTGAAGGTGCCATGAATGCGGCCAATATCCTCAAACCTTCTTTAGCTAAAGGTGAAATCCGTGTTCTCGGCTCTACAACTTTAGATGAATATAGACGTTTTATTGAAAAAGATTCCGCTCTGGAGCGTCGATTTCAACAAGTCATTATCGAGGAACCCAATGCTGAGGACACTTATCAAATTCTTAGAGGTTTGAAAAATCAATTTGAAAAGCATCACCATGTGAGTATTTCTGACGATGTCCTGCATTATGCGATCGAATTAGCCGATCGTTATGTCAGCGGACGATTTTTTCCCGATAAAGCGATTGATATCATTGACGAAGCCGGTTCCGCCGTTAATCTGTCAGACCATGCCTTAACCGAACATGAGCAATTAAAAAGGCGCCTTGAAGAGGCTAAAGAGGAACAAAAACAGATGGATAACACGCTGGACACCTCCTTAGCTGAAAATGAAATATTTGAAAAGCAGGCTAAGCTGAAGAGTAGAATTATGAAGCTCGAAGAGGAGTATGCTGCCGCTTCGGAGACCTTGAAAGCACCAGCTCTTAGTCGTGATGATTTAGCGGCCGTTGTTGAAATGTGGACAGGTATTCCTTTAAAGAGCATCAGTGAAGGGGACAGTCGAAAGCTTTTACAGCTTGAAGAACGCATCCATCAACGTGTAATCGGACAAGAACACGCTGTAAAAGTATTGGCGCAAGCCATTAGACGCAATCGCGCCGGCCTTGGAAAACGTCATAAACCTGCTTCTTTCATTTTTGTCGGACCGACAGGAGTCGGTAAAACAGAACTCGTTAAAGCTTTGGCACAGGCTTTGTTTGACAGCGAAGACGCGCTTGTTCGCTTTGACATGTCAGAGTTTATGGAAGCACATACGGTCAGTAAATTAATCGGGTCCCCACCGGGTTATGTCGGTTACGATGATGCTGGACAATTGACTGAAAAAATAAGAAGGCATCCCTATAGTGTGATTTTATTGGATGAAATTGAGAAGGCCCATGTCGATGTTTTCAACCTACTCTTGCAGATTCTGGATGATGGTCGTTTGACTGACAGTCACGGTCGTACCGTGAATTTTGAACACAGCGTCATTATTATGACGAGTAATGTGGGAACCACCCAAAAGAATGCCGGTTTCGGTTTTGGGAACCATGGCCATGAAGCGATAGAGAACCAAGTCAAGACTGCCTTAAAGGAAGTCTTCAGACCTGAGTTCTTGAATCGTGTAGATGATATTGTAGTCTTTGACCGTCTTAAACCTGAAGAAATCAGACAGATTGTTGATTTAATGCTCAAAGAAGTAGAAGGAGCTCTGGCTTCGAAAGGAATAAAACTGATTGTGACAGATGCCGCGAAAGATGAATTGGCTACGGAAGGTTACGATGAGAAGTATGGAGCGCGTCCTTTACGCAAATGTATTCAAAAGCGAATAGAAAATCCCCTGGCCGATCAACTCTTAGCAGGGGACTTGGCTGATAAATCAGCTGTTTCGTTTGACTATTCCGAAGGTCACTTTCAGATTGATTGTTTATGATCTGTAACTTGCATTAATTTTGACATAGTCATAGGAAAAATCACAAGTCCAGTAATGGTCATCAAAATGACCTTGCTTAAGTTGAACATAGATAATAAATTCACTTTGCTTCATGATCCTTAAGGCCTCAGCTTCGGAGAAATCCAATGCGAGGCCATTTTTACAAACTTGTACGGGACCGATAGAAATATCTACACGTGCAGGATCAAAATTCGCACCCGAATAACCGAGTGCAGTGATGATGCGCCCCCAGTTGGCGTCTTGTCCGAAAAAAGCTGTTTTACACAGCGGAGATTTCGCAATGGACAGTGCGGCTAAATAGGCGTCTTCAGCGCTCGCCGCACCTTCGACACGGATATCGACCAATTTTGTTGCACCTTCTCCATCTGCCGCGATTTTACGCGCCAAACCGGTACAAATATAATCCAAACTTTTTTTGAATGCGGGGAAATCATCATGTTCAATGGAATCGATTTTCTGTCCCCTTTGCCCTGAGGCCATAACAACAACCGTATCACAGACAGAAGTGTCACCGTCTACGGAGCAACGATTAAAACTCTTATTAACCGCGTCACGTAAAGCATTCTGAAGCAGAGCAGGTTCGATATCGGCATCTGTAGTGATGATGCCGATCATAGTGGCCATATTCGGATGAATCATACCGGAGCCCTTCGCCATACCGGCTAATTGAACCAGCTCACCTTCGCTGGTATAAGACGTGTGCATTTCTTTAGGTTGAAGATCGGTGGTCATGATGGCCGCCGCCGCTTTATGCCCCGCTTCCTCACTACGGTCAAGTCGTTCGCAAAGCAGGGGAATGCCAAAGCGAAGCTTATCCACATTCAAGGCTTGACCGATTACGCCGGTAGAGGCGGTCAAAAAATCATCGGGCAAAAGCTCCAACTGGAAGGCAAGGTGCTTGGCCATCTCATCCGCATCCGCTTGACCCTGAGGCCCCACACAAGCATTAGCATTCCCTGCGTTAATGATGATTCCTCTTGTATAAGCACTCTTCTCAAGGCAGGCCATGCTGCGTAACAGAGAATGTCCTTTCACTTGATTTCGGGTGAAAACAGCAGCGGTGGCTGCGGGAACATTAGAAACGATGAGGGCTAAGTCGTCCTTACCGTTATTTTTAAGTCCACAGGCAAAGGAGGAGGCCATAAAACCGTATGGTGCAGTTATTGTTGTATTCATTATTCTCCTGTCCGTTCACGTTCCTAGGCAATGGACTCACGCTTGGAACGAGATTTGACGTGACCTTTCTTATGTTTGTTTTTCCTTCAATAAAGCAGATTAAAAAATTATATCATAGACTAAATCTAAATAGACCAAATCTAAGTGTAGTGATATCAAAGACTTACTCTATCTACTTTAGTTTGTCCCGATACTTACGGAGCATCTGATAGACTAATCTGAGCGGAAGACCGACAATATTAAAATAATCGCCGACAATCCCTTCGACGAATAGGGCGGCACCTTCCTGTATTCCATAGGCCCCGGCTTTATCGTAAGGTTCTTCAGAATCTACGTATTCTCTTATTTCTTCAGAACTTATGTCAGCAAAACGTACATCGGTTGTTTCGTGACTTTCCTGTATTCCTCCTTCACTATCTAAGACACAGACCGCAGTAATGACTTGATGGGTGCGAGAAGATAAGGCTTCTAACATGGCCATACTCTTCTCACGCGTTTCTCCTTTCCCAAAAAGCGTATTTCCCAAGACGACAACCGTATCCGCAGCAAGAATGACATAGTCTTCTTCTCCAAGCGCTTGCAGATGTTTCTGCGCGGCCTCCGCTTTAGCCTTAGCTAAAGCTTGTGAAAGCACATTGTAGCTGGCACAGGCATGACAAAATCGCCAGTCTTTTTCAAAACTGCGTTCATCAAACGTATAGGAAAGCGTAGCGAATGGAATTCTTAATAAACGCAATAATTCTTTTCGTCTCGGACTCTCACTGGCTAAGTAAAATTTCATATCTATCCCTTTGCATTTTTTAGTTTTTAGTATACAATTTCTTTTGGCAAAAGTGACCGCTTAGCTGAAGACTATAAAACAATCTTTTGATGTTTAAGATGTTTATCGGAAAATTCTATGAGTCGGTTGACTTTACTGCAATTGATAATTATAATTGCCTAGTGCCTGCGTGAGATTAAGCGTATACGGTGGAATTAGCTCAGTTGGTTAGAGCGCCAGTTTGTGGCATTGGAGGTCGTGGGTTCGATTCCCATATTCCACCCCAAACGCTTTCTCATGCGGTGATGATTGGGATGTCGCCAAGCGGTAAGGCACGGGACTTTGACTCCCGCATTCGTAGGTTCAAATCCTGCCATCCCAGCCATAAGATCCGCTAGCTCAGTTGGTAGAGCACCTGACTTTTAATCAGGGGGTCCGGAGTTCGAGCCTCCGGCGGATCACCACAAAAAAGCCTGTAAACACTGCGTTTACAGGCTTTTTGCTGTAGGCTTCAGCCTGGTTTCGGAGCGAAGCGAACGAAACCAAAAACCACCTGCT
>CAYFRY010000058.1:1676-7417 GCA_964345665.1 uncultured Oscillospiraceae bacterium | reverse complement strand
GGGCAACGCATGGGTGTTATCGGTGCGACAGGTGCCGGTAAATCCACGCTCGTAGCCCTTATCTTGCGTCTTTACGAAGCTGACGAAGGCGAAATCAAATTTAATGATAAAAACATCCGCACACTGGACTCCGGGGCCTTACGTGCGCGCATCGCCTATGTGCCTCAGAAGGCCTCACTTTTGACGGGAACGATTCGTTCCAATCTCCTTTTGGGAAAGCAAAACGAAGCTCTGGAAGACGACGCATTATGGGAAGCCTTGCGTGTCGCTCAGGCGGAAGACTTTGTGAAAGAAAAGGAGGGCGGCTTGGATGCCGTTGTCGAAAGAGGCGGGGCCAACTTCTCCGGCGGTCAGAAACAGCGGCTTTGCCTGGCGCGTGCCCTGCTTTCCGATTTTGACTTGCTCATCCTTGACGATGCGACGTCGGCCTTGGATTATCTGACGGATTTCCGTTTCAGGCAGGCGCTTCAGCCCCTCCTTAGAGACAAGACGGCAATCTTCATTTCACAGCGTATTCATGTGGTTAAAAACACCGATCAAATTCTGGTCTTGGACGACGGGAAACAAGTGGCGCTCGGCAGTCACAATGACCTGATGAAAACGTGCAGCCTCTACCAAGAAATCTCCTCGTCACAGTTGGAAAGGGAGGTGGATTAAGATGTCAAACATTTTTAATGCCGTTACCCCGCCCAGCAGTAAAAGCGAAGCGGCAGATGCTTCACATGACCGACTCGGGAGCCCCTATAGCAGCAAGGAAGCCGCTAAGATGCTTTGGCAGGAAGTGAAAACCTCGCCTTGGCGCCTCTTCTTTGTGGCCTTCTCCGGCCTGGCTTCAGCGCTGGCTGCCCTCTTTATCCCCTCTGTCCTCGGTCTGGGCCTCGATCAAATGATGGGGAAGGGGCAAGTGAACTGGGACAAACTTTGGCCTTATATCGGCCTGGTGGCGCTGCTCTACGTGATTTCCTCGCTGTTCCAGTGGCTCATGCAGGCTCAAACGCAGGAAGTCACAGGGCGCCTCAGCCAAAAACTGCGTGACCGGGGCTTTGACCGTCTCAGTCGTTTACCCTTGAAAACACTCGACAGCCACCCGCACGGCGACCTTATTTCGCGCCTTACGGCGGACCTGGAGGCCATTGCCGACGGTCTGAGTCAAGTTCTTAATCAACTGTTCAGCGGCTTGCCCTTGCTGATCGGGTCTTTTGCCATGCTGATTCGTCTGAGTCTTAAAGTAAGTCTTTTGGTTTTTTTCATCACGCCTCTGTGCTTTTGGGTTACCTCTTTTATCGCCAAGCGTTCCTACCAATTCTTTCAACGCCAAGCACAAGACCTCGGTCAAACGAACGCCTATCTTGAAGAGAGTTTAGCTAACCGGGATATTATTCGCGCCTTCAATGCGGAGGCGGAGAGGGAAGAGGAATTTGATGCACTCAACGCGAAACTCTATGAAAGCGGGCAAAAGGCGCAGCTTTACTCCTCTTTGACCAACCCCGGTATTCGCTTTTTGAATAACGTGGCCTATGTGTTGGTGGCCGGCTTGTCCGCCCTTCTTGCTATTGCGGGGCAGCTGACGGTCGGGCAGATTACGGCGTTGCTCAATTACAGCCTGCAATTTGCCAAACCGATTAATGAAATCTCTGCGGTGTTTACACAGCTCCAGAATTCTTTCGCCGGTGCGGCTCGTGTTTTCGCCCTCTTGGATGCCGAAATTGAGCCTGAAGAGCTTGAAGTGCCTGCGCTTCAGCTGGAAAACGCTCAGGTCAGTTTCGAGGCGGTGGATTTTTCCTATCATCCCGAGCGTCCGTTGATTGAAAACTTGAACCTGGATGTTCCGGCCGATGCGATGGTGGCGATTGTAGGTCCGACAGGGGCCGGTAAAACCACGCTCGTCAACCTTCTGATGCGCTTCTCTGCGCTGGACGGAGGGCGTATCCTCATCGACGGGCAGGACATCGCGTCGGTGCAGCGCTCGTCTTTGCGCCGCAATATCGGAATGGTCTTACAGGAAAGCTGGATTTTTTCGGGTACGGTGCATCAGAATATCGCCTACGGGCGGCCGGATGCGACGCGTGAAGAAGTGATTCGCGCGGCTCAAAAAGCGATGGCACATGGTTTCATTCGCCGTCTCCCACAGGGCTATGACACCGTTCTGGAAGGAAACGGGGAGGCTTTGTCGCTCGGTCAACGCCAGCTTTTGACCATTGCCCGCGCTTTATTGATTGCGCCGGAGCTTTTGATTTTGGACGAGGCCACTTCGGCGATTGACACACGTACCGAAATTTTGGTCCAACGCGCCTTTATGGAGATTATGCAGGGTCGCACGAGCTTCCTGATTGCCCACCGTTTGTCTACCGTTCGCGGCGCTTCCCAGATTCTGGTTATGGACCGTGGACGAGTCGTAGAGCAGGGGACGCATGAGGAGCTTTTGGCTGCGGGCGCTTTCTATGCGGAACTTTACGAGAGTCAATACCGTCTCTTGGCGAATTAATACAGCATATGAAAGAGACTGTTTCAAAATTCAGCTTATAACGCTTTTTACTAATGTTCGTTTCTTGAAGGCTGTGTTGTTCGAGTTCTGTTTGGCAAAGAGTGCGTGGGTTTTAGTACACAAGGCTTTTGGCCCATTTCGGGACAAGCCAAGGTTTACGTCCTATCCGGATTTTGTTTCTTTTGATGAGAAAAGGGACCTCTCATTTGAGACAGTCCCTTTAAATAAGTCGAGCGAACCATCTGAAAGTCGAGCTGACAATCAGAGCAAGGATCGATAGAGCGCTTTGATCTCATCAAGAGTCGGTGTACGTGGGTTGCCCGGTGTGCAGGCGTCATTCAGCGCACTTTCAGCCAGGAAGTCAACGTCCTCTTCTTTAACAATACCAAGCAAGTTCGCAGGAATATCCACATCCGCTGCCAGCTGACGTACCGCAGCGACAGCCGCTTTACGCGCTTCTTCAATCGTCATCTCTTCGGTGCCCGTAACACCCATGGCACGGGCGACCGTTCTGAGTTTATCTCCCGTAGCATCCGCATTGTATTCCATTACGGTCGGCAAAATAATCGCATTCGCAATGCCGTGGGGCGTATCATAAAAGGCGCCCAGGGGATGTGCCATCGAGTGCACAATACCTAAGCCGCAGTTGGAGAAGCCCATACCGGTCAAGTACTGAGCCAACGCCATACCCGAACGCGCTTCCGCGTCACTGGCGACGGCCGCACGCAGGTTTTCCGCAATCAGCTCAATCGAGCGAAGGTTAAACATATCCGTCATATCCCAGGCACCGAGCGTCGTGAAGCCTTCGATGGCATGCGTCAGAGCGTCCATGCCGGTGGCGGCCGTCAGGCTCTTGGGCATAGAAGCCATCATGTCCGGGTCAACAATCGCCACGACAGGAATGTCATGCGGGTCAACACAAACCATTTTCCTCTTATTTTGAACGTCGGTAATCACGTAGTTGATGGTGACCTCGGCCGCCGTGCCAGCCGTCGTCGCTACGGCAAAAGTCGGCACCGCTTTATTCTTGGTCGGGGCCACTCCTTCCAAACTGCGTACATCGGAGAACTCGGGATTGTTCACCACAATACCGATGGCCTTGGCCGTATCTATGGAACTGCCGCCGCCGATGGCGATGAGGTAGTCCGCACCGGCTTTTTTAAAAGCCGCTACGCCGCCTTGTACGTTTTCAATAGTCGGGTTCGCTTGAATCTCGGTGTACATTTCATAAGCCAGACCGGCCTTATCCAGAAGGTCCGTCACCTTGGCGGAAACACCGAATTTGACCAAATCGGGATCCGTACAGACTAAAGCCTTTTGGAAGCCGCGTGCCTTGGCTTCGTCTACAATGGCGTTGATAGCGCCGGGACCATGATAAGAAGTTTCATTAAGTACGATACGATTTGCCATAAAAAATCCTTTCTAATCAGCTGTTTAAACGTATAATAAACAAGTATAATTATAACGATAAATATTTATTAGGTAAAGGAAGATAGAATAATTTTATATCAAAAATGAATAGAGTTCAGAGAAGAAAAATGCTTTTCGGCAAAAGATAAAAATTATTTAAATTAAAATTATGTTTCGCATTGATTACAAGATGAGGTGGTGTTAGAATGCTTTTATTACAATATCTAGCGTTTCCGAATCAGCTTTTAGATAAATAAAGGTTAAAGAAAAGGGAGTTGTGCATGAGTTCCGTCAGCCCAAATCAAGCTAAAACCAGCCCGAATAAGCCGTCTCACAGCGAATATCTTGCGAAGCGAAAACAGGCGAAGAAAATGTTTTTTATTCAGCTCGGGATCAATGTTTTGGCCTTGTTTTTCAGCCTTTCCATTCTGTACCATTTTAACCGTTATGAAATTTTACCCGGGAAATATCGTTTCCTGATTACGGGGATATTGATTGTGGCGAATGTCTATTTTGCCATTCTCCTGCTCAAGGGGCTGAAGCACACCAAAGTACGTAAGCTCGGCTTGGTTGTGACGTCATTGGCTCTTGTTCTCAGTATGGGGATCAGCTTTTATTTGAATCAGGGTGTCGCGGCGCTTAATAAGGTCAGCGAGTTGGCGGATGAAGAGGTGGCGGTTAAGGAGACTATAGTCTCTGTTCGTGTGTTGAAAACCTCTCCCATTCATTCTTTGGCGGATTTGGAAGGTAAAAAGGTGCTGGCGCCCTACGGTACGGATAAAACCAATCTGGATATCTTTTATACGGCTTTTAAAAAAGAAAACAAGACGGATCTTTTAGTGACGGACGTAGAATCCTATCTCAGTGCGGCCGAGATGCTCTACGATCACATGGCTCAAGCGATGATTCTGAACGAAGATCACATGTCGATTATTCTCGGAAAATTCCCTGACTTTAAGGAGCAGACACGTGTTGTGACGACCAGTGAACTGAAGACCGAAGAATTGATGAACATCAAAAAAGTGGATACGGCGAAAGAGCCCTTTGTGGTTTATATCAGCGGTATTGATACCTTCGGATCCATCGGAAACTCCTCACGTTCGGACGTGAATATTATTGCGGCCGTTAATCCTCAGACTAAGACGATTTTAATGGTCAGCATACCGCGTGATACTTATGTGCGTGTTCCGGGTGAGGGGGCCAACGAAATGGACAAGCTGACGCACGCCGGCATTTACGGGGTGCAGACCTCCGCTCAAACGATAGAGAATTTTTTAGACATCAACATTAATTACTACTTCAAGGTCAACTTTACCTCCGTGATTTCCTTGGTGAATTTAATCGGCGGTGTACAGGTGGATAATCCCTATGAGTTTACCGGTTATGACGGAACCATTTTCCCGTTAGGTATTCAAACTTTAACAGGGGAACAGGCGTTGGTTTATGCCAGAGAGCGTTACAACTTGCCCGGCGGTGATGCAGACCGAGGAAAAAATCAGGAGCGGATATTGACGGGTGTTATTCATAAAATAACGGGTCCGGATGTGATTACGAAGTTTTCATCTTTAATGGAAATTGCCAGAAGTTCCATGCAGACCTCCATGTCAACGAATGAAATGATGAAACTGGTGAACCTCCAAATCGAAACCGGCACACCTTGGAACATTGTGGCAGATTCCATTTATGGTTACGGTGAGTACGGATGGCCTTCCTATGCCGCCCCGGGTTATAATGTTTACGTTTTGATACCCGATGACGAAAGTGTGGCTGAAGCGAAGAAGAAGATTAATGAGGTCTTGTTGGACACGGGAAGCGGTAACAAGTCCGGTGCCGGTACAGACACACT
>CAYFRY010000058.1:0-1666 GCA_964345665.1 uncultured Oscillospiraceae bacterium | reverse complement strand
GAGAAATAGAGGACTAAAGACAGATGAATGAACAGGCGGAGTCGCTTTCTCCTAAGGCGTACATTTTGGCCAAAATAGCCACCGTTTTTGAAGGTGTGATCTTTATAATCAGTTTGCTGACTCTCTACACTACCTTCAAATATGAAATTTTACCCCTGCGTTTCCGTTGCTTACTCACCGGCTTATTGATTTTGATTAATCTCACTTTCTTTATCTTGATTGCTTTAGGCTACCATCGTAAGGGCTATGCGAAGAGCAGCTTTGTTTTGACCTTTCTTGTTTTGTGCGTGGCGGGTTTAGGGATATATTACCTCCAGAGCGGTGTCTATACACTCAATTTTATCGGTACGGGCGCCGACGGTTATTATCGAAAATCCGAGTTTTCTATATTAGTGCTAAAGGATTCCCCTCTACAAAGTATTGAGGAGCTTTCCGGAAAACATATCGGGGCCCCTTATGCCTTGGATCAAGAAAACATAGATAAGCTCTATGCGGATTTACAGAAGGATGATTCGATTCATTTTGACCTTATGGAGACCGGTTCCTATCAGCGTGCGGTGAATCAACTTTACGAAGAGGAAGTAGAAGCCATTGTCTTCAACAAAGCCTACACTCCTGTGATTCAAGAGCAGCATCCTCAGTTCTTAGAGGAAACAAGAGCGCTTATAGAAAAGAATGTTGAAGTCTTGGTATCAGAAGATAAAAAAGGCCTTAACACCGGAACAGAGCCCTTCATCGTATACATCAGCGGTATTGATACTTCGGGCCCGGTAGATACTACCTCTCGATCAGATGTGAACATGCTGGTCAGTGTTAATCCTACGACTAAAAAAATCATCACCCTTTCCGTTCCCAGGGACAGTTATGTCGCCATCGCGGGCGGAGGGAACAATGAAATGGATAAGTTGACGCATGCCGGTTTGTACGGTGTGGAGTCTTCCAGAGATACCCTGGCCAATCTTTTTGATCTTGAGATTGATTACTGGGTGCGCGTGAACTTTTCTTCGGTAATTCATATTGTAGATGTGCTGGGAGGCATAAGCATAGACAATCCGACTGCTTTTACCGGCCCGGGCGGTCACCACTTCGAAGTCGGTCCAATCAGTTTAACTGGTGAACAGGCCCTGTCTTATTCACGTGAACGCTATTCTTTGGGCGATGGGGATATCGGCCGCGGTAAGCATCAGGAAATTGTTCTGAAGGGCATCATTAACAGACTCAGCGGAGTGGAAGTCTTGAGTAATTTTTACTCCATCCTGAAAGTGACGGAAGAATCCATGCAGACCAATATGAGCACCAATGAAATGATGAAGCTTGTTAACCTGCAGTTGGAGGATTCCCGACCTTGGGATATTTCAAGTGTTTCTCTTTCGGGTAGCGGGCAAACGGGTGGCCTTCCTTCTTATGCCATGCCGGGCTGGGATCTTTACATGTATGTCTTAGACGAAGAGAGTGTAGTGGCCGCTAAGCAAGCAATAGAAGCTCACATGGCGGGTCAGTGAATGTCACTCTTCTTATGACTTCTGTCTTTGGCGCCTTTGAAAAAGGATCATTTGACGTCACTCGGATTTCGTGTTATAAATACTCCTGCACTTGGGTGGTTAGCTCAGCTGGCTAGAGCGCCTGCTCGACACGCAGGAGGTCATAGGTTCAAGTCCTATACTAC
>CAYFRY010000057.1:3025-7496 GCA_964345665.1 uncultured Oscillospiraceae bacterium | reverse complement strand
GAAATCCACCTTTGAAGCGGTGGGCGGCAAGGCGACCGGAGAGGATGAAAAAACCGTATATTTTGAGGTTTCTCCACTGGAGTACGGCTTGTGGACGGCAGGCAGCGATACTTTTATGAATGAAATAGCTGAGATGCTCGGCCTTAAGAACGCTTTCGAGGATATAAGCGGCTGGGGAGAAATCTCTGAAGAACAGGTTCTAGAACGCAACCCGGACTATATTGTGACCATTGCCATGTACTTTGGTGAAGGCCCTACACCTGAAGAGGAGATTAGGGGACGAAAGGGTTGGAGTGAGGTCACTGCTGTGCAGAACGAAGCCATACTTAATCTCCGGAACAATGAGCTTTCCCGCCCGTCCCCCCGGCTTGCGGATGCCGCACAGTCGATGTTCGATCTTTTCTATGGATCGGATATCATAAAGCCGAGCGAATAATCAGCTGAAACAAGGGCTGCATTTACATGCTCTTGTTACCATGAGGAATCGAATATGAAACAACAAGGCGAAAAATTTCGGTTTTGGGAATATGTTGTCTTTGCGAGTGCCCTGTTCGGCGTATTGGTGCTGAGCGTGAGTGTGGGTAGTGTAAATGTGCCATTTAAAGACACGATAATAATAATCCGGAATATAATTTTCGGATTATCGATTCCTAACGAGATTGCCTCACCGGCGGTTATTTATGCCTCCCGGCTACCGCGTGTTATCTGTGTAGCGCTGGTTGGAGCGTCTTTGTCTCTCTGCGGTGCGGCCATGCAAGGACTCTTAAAAAACCCGTTGGCGGATGGCTCTACGCTGGGGGTCTCATCCGGCGCATCTCTCGGTGCCGTTGTTGCGATTGCCTTCAACATCGCGATTCCGTCTCTGCCGTTCGCAGGCACAATGGTGATGGCCATACTTTTCGCCTTTTTATCCCTCGTGATTATTCTTTCACTGGCCTATAAGTTGGATTACACTCTGTTAATTATTTCGATTATCTTGATAGGCGTAATCTATTCCATGTTCGTCAGTAGCATCATGTCACTCATCATCACCTTTGCCCCCGACAGAGTGAGAAATATTACCTTTTGGACCATGGGCTCTCTTTCCGGAAGCACCTATCTGCATGCACTCTTGTTGTTGCTTACGCTCATTGCATGCAGTGCGGTCATACTGTCTCAGAGGCGAGAGCTCAATGCTTTTGCCATTGGAGAAGAAAATGCCATGCACATAGGTGTAGATGTGAAAAAGGTCAAGTTGGTGATCCTTATCACAGTATCCGCACTCATCGGTGTTTGTGTATCCATTGGCGGTACGATAGGTTTTGTGGGACTTGTGACACCGCATATGCTACGCATGCTCGTCGGGCCGAACCACAGAAGGCTTTTGCCCGCATCCTTATTTGGCGGGGCAATCTTCCTCATGCTGGCCGATCTTGTGGCAAGGATACTCTTGAACCCGTTGGAGCTTCCTATAGGTGTTGTAACGTCTTTTATAGGAGCCCTTCTGTTTATTGTCATTTTTTACAAGACAAGGAGTGTGGGGAGATGAAACTGTTGGAGGTTAACGAGCTGTCTGTGCACTACGGTACACAGACTCTCTTAAATAATATCGATTTTTCAATTAATGAAAACGATTGGCTCATGGTAGTGGGGCCCAATGGTGCCGGAAAATCTACACTTATTAAAGCGGTATCACAATACATCGCTTATTCCGGTCAGATCCGCTATCTGGGCAAAGACATAAAAACTTATAGACCCAGAGAGTTGGCGCGCAATCTCGGTGTTTTGTCCCAAAGCTATTCGGTAGGCTATTCCTTTACCGTAAGTGAAGTGGTGCGTTTAGGTCGTTACTCCCACGCACCGGGAATCTTTTCCTCAAAAAGCAAAGAGGATGAAAGAAAGGTTCAAAGTGCGCTGGAGTTGACCGGCTTGAGCGAATTGGCCCATCAATCCGTACTCACACTGTCAGGCGGAGAGCTGCAGCGTACTTTCTTAGCCCAGATTTTGGCGCAAGATCCTAAGATACTGCTATTGGATGAGCCGAGCAATCATCTGGATCTCGTCTATCAAAAACAGATTTTTGAACTTATCCGACGCTGGTTACGTGGCGAAAAGAGAGCGGCTGTTTCCGTTGTGCACGATTTGTCGTTGGCAAAGGCTTACGGCACTCACGCATTGTTGCTTGATAAAGGCCACGAGATCGCGAAGGGGGAAATGGACGAGGTTTTCTCACCGGAGTATCTTAGCAAGGCTTACTCCATGGATATTTATGCATGGGTAGATCATTTGCTCGGTCAATGGAATCGCAAAACATGATTCTTTCCCCCCTGTTTTACAGGTAAAAGCGTCGCCGAAATCGAGACGGGTTTGAACGGCTTATTCATGATGATGGTGGTGATGATGGTGCCCGATGTCCTGTTGATATTCGACATGGCAATGTTCTTCGTGACATTCCTCAGTTCTGCTTTCTAATTCTAAAGTTGCGTGAACTATACCGTGTTTTTTCAGCTCCTCACGGACACGCTTCTTTAGGGTGAACGCATTCTCGTCGGAAACAATGTGCATGGTAGCGTAATTGTTTTGACCGTCTATGCTCCATATGTGGATGTGATGTACATCTATTACACCTTCGATTTCGGATACGTGCTCACGGATTTCTTGGACGGAAAGGCCATGCGGAATCCTTTTTAAGAAAAGATTTAAAGCTTCCTTCAGATTTTTTACGGCGTTAATCAGAATAAACGAGGCTACACCGATAGACATCAGAGGGTCAAGGATAGAGATATCGGTGAAGCGCATAAGTATTGCGCCAATCAAAACCACGACCCAGCCCAGTACATCCTCCAACATATGGAGATTAACGGCCTTCTGATTCATGGAATCTCCTTCACGGGTTATATAGGCCGCCACAAAATTCAGGACAACACCCACGACGGCAAAAACAATCATCCCATTGTAATTAATCTCTACAGGCCTAAAAATACGGTGGATCGCATTATAAATAACCCACAGGGAGCCAAATAACAGAACCGCGGTTGTAATCACACTGCCAAGAACGGAATAGCGGGCATATCCATAGGTATAGGTTTCATCCGGCTGTTTTTTACTTTTCTTTTCCAAAAAATAAGAGATGCCAATACTGGCTGCATCGCCCAAGTCATGCACGGCATCGGAAATAATCGCCACACTGCCAGTGAAAGCTCCTCCAAAGAATTCAAAAATTGAGAAGGAGAGATTAAGGATAAATGCAAATAATATATTCTTTTCTGTCTTCATAACTATTCCTTCTATTGAAATTCAAGCGGTTCGGCAGGACAATAGGTTTATTAACGAACAATTTGTTCAATAATAGAGTGCTTGTAGGAGGAGAAAAATACAAGATATATTTGGCTAGACTTGTTCGTTACTGAACAATTTTAAATATTTGTATAGAGAAAAACATGGACAGAAGAAAGAGAAAAAGTAGAGAAGCGATTTTTACGGCGTTTTCGAAATTATTATCCAAGAAGAATTTTTCACAAATCTCAGTCAGAGAAATTATTGACGAGGCTGATATTGGTAGAGCCACCTTCTATGCTCATTTCGAGACAAAAGATTATCTCCTGAAGGAACTGTGCGAGGAATTGTTTTGCCATATTTTTGATTCTACGAATGAGCAAGGGGAGGCACATCGACATATTTTTGAATGTGATGCTCCGGACTCTGTATTTTTACATTTATTTCAACATTTGAGCAGAAACGATAATCACATTCTTGAGCTGCTTTCCGGTCAGAACAACGACTTGTTTCTAAAGTATTTTAAAATAGGGCTTGTGGACTTGATTGAAAGCCAATTAGAAAGCTTTAAAATCTACTTGGCTACGGAATTGCCGAAGAATTTTCTGCTTAATCATATAGCGGCCACTTTTGTTGAAACCGTTCGTTGGTGGACAGAAAATAATAGGCAGGAATCTCCCGAGCTCATTACAAAATACTTTTTGCTCTTAATTCATTCGCCCAATTCGATCGCTTCGGTTCAGTAAGACTGGAGATTTAGGCTGCGGTACAAGCGGGCATGGTGGCGAAAGATTATGTTCAGAATCCTGAAAAATAATCAGAGTGGTCATCTTTGACAACTCTGAAAATGGTGCGGCTGACAGGACTTGAACCTGCACGATTTCTCACTGGAACCTAAATCCAGCGTGTCTGCCAATTCCACCACAGCCGCAGACTTGGTCATTATAGCGAGAAAATAAAAATGAAGTCAAATGATTTAGTGGAAGGGTTGTGGTTCATTCTGCTTTTTAGGACGTAAGGATAGTTTTTCTACTTGGGGCCAATTAAACATTTAAGTGCTAAATCTAGGGCAAATCGAGTCGGTTTTTGCCAAAGAAAACGGTACATATCGTGGAGGGGGACGTTGTTTTTACGTCGCAGCGAAAGGATACGTACAGACGTAAAAAGTATCCTTTTGGGTACGAATTTTCGACGGTAGGAGCCCGGAACGTGTCGC
>CAYFRY010000057.1:0-2925 GCA_964345665.1 uncultured Oscillospiraceae bacterium | reverse complement strand
AAAAAGTATCCTTTTGGGTACGAATTTTCGACGGTAGGAGCCCGGAACGTGTCGCTGTTTTTAGATCGTAGCGAAAGGATACGTACAGTCGAAAAAAGTATCCTTTTGGGTACAAATTTTCGACGGTACGAGCCCGGAACGTGTCGCTGTTTTTAGATCGTAGCGAAAGGATACGTACAGTCGAAAAAAGTATCCTTTTGGGTACAAATTTTCGACGGTACGAGCCCGGAACGTGTCGACGTTTTTAGGTCACAGCGAAAGGACACGTACAGTAGAAAAAAGCATCCCTTTAGGTACAAATTTTCGACGGTACGAGTTTGGGAATATCCGAAATATGCCTCAACTGGCTCGAATCCCGGACGTGCTCGTGTCTCTTGCGTCCCAAGCCTCCGAGTCGAGCGCATCGGCCTGTCCTCTAGTTCTCACAGCTAGTGATGATTCCTGAATAAAAAGTCCAAATCCATAGCTTGTCAGAGCCAAAATAAAGAGCACTCTATGATAGAATGAATAGCAGAGTGTATGTCTCTAAGCGGGAGTAAAAAGGGTTTCGAATGATTCTCCCGAAACAAAGTCTCATAAAGAGAAAGTGAGCACCGTGGCAACACAAATTTTGAATGAAATGAGCAGTTTTTTCAGAAACTTTCTGAGCGATTTTTCTTCGGGCTGGTTATTATTTGGCGGTCCGGAGGACGTTGTTTTGATGGTGCTTGACGTGCTGGTTTCAACCGCTGCCATTTATTTTGTACTAAGGCTTCTGAACGACTCGCGTGCATGGCAGCTGCTTAAAGGTCTTATTTTTATCTTGTTATTTTCGCTTGTCGGCAACCTCTTCGGCTTATCGACAATCAATTTTGTCCTGGGGAGATCACTCTCGCTCATAGCTATCGGTTTTGTGGTCATTTTCCAGCCGGAATTCAGGCGGGCGCTTGAAACGGTGGGGCGAAGTTCTTTGCGTATTGTCAATAGAATTTCTCCGGACAAATCGGAGTCTTCGGATTTGACCAACAGTATGATTGAGGCCATCGTCATTGCTTGTGAGCGCATGGCTTCCACAAAAACAGGCGCGCTTATCATCATAGAAAGAGAAACTAAACTGGGTGAGCTGATTCAAGGCACAGCCGTGGTTGTGGATGCCGCCGTCACCTCGACTTTCTTGGAACAGGTTTTCTACAAAGGTTCGCCACTTCATGACGGCGCAGTTTTGATAAGGAACGGCAGAGTTTTTGCTGCTCGATGCCATGTGCCCCTGTCCGATACCTACCACATGCGTCGTGACTTCGGTACCAGACATAGGGCGGCCGTTGGAGCCAGCGAAATCGGAGATGCTGTGGCGGTTGTCGTTTCGGAAGAGCGCGGAAGAATATCGTTGACAGTCGGCGGAAGGCTCTACCCAATGGAAAACGGCGACTCCCTACGTGTTTTACTGCATAAACTTTTTACCGAAAATACTGAAAACGGAAATAGAAAAGGGTTTTTGGGGCATCTTACCGCACATAAAAACGAGAGTGGCAGCATTACTAATGCGGAAGGAGAAATTGTTAACGATGTGAGGAAGACCGTTCCGCGTAAACGTAACCGCCTTTTCTTACAGCTCGTGTCTTTGCTCATTGCCATTGCTCTTTGGAGCTATGTTCAAATCACGACCAATCCTATTAAAGAAGCCAGTCTCAGTGCCGTTAATATCCAGGTTATGGGTGTTGAAAAACTGGAGGAGGCAGGCATCAACTTCCAACTGAGCGAGCAAAACGTGATGGATATTCGCATCGAAGCACGACAAAAGTATATTGACCGTATTACGCGCGCCAACGTCGTCGCTAAAATCGACTTTGCAACGATGGATTTGCAAGGCATCAAGGAGGCTTTTGCCAAAGGAGATCGCTACAAACTTGCGCAGCTCCCCATTACGGTAACGGTTTCCAACGTCGGTGAATCCGCTTATAAAGTCTTGGTCCGAGATCCGTCGACACTCTTGGTTATCTTGAGCCCGCCCGGTGAATAGGTGAATTAAGTGGCCAAGCAGAGGGTAAATCAGGCCAAAAACAAACGCTTTGCAATCTTATAAGGCTTAGGAGGGCAAAACAATGGCAAGAAGACTGGCATTAGGCATTGACTACGGTTCATTATCCGGAAGAGCGCTTCTCGTTGATGTTGAAAGCGGCGAGGAAATGGGGGTCTTATGTTCACCCTTACAAGCATGGTTTTATTGAAGAAGAGCTACCTCTGACAGGCGAAAGGCTACCTGCGAACTGGACTTTGCAAGACCCTCACGATTATCTCGAAACGCTGGAAAAAATTGTGCCGGGCGTCCTCGCGGTAAGCGGCGCGTCCGCATCGGAAATTGTCGGCATCGGAGTTGACTTTACCGCCTGTACTGTGTTGCCGATTAAAGAGGATGGTACACCCTTATCCTTTTTGCCGGAATATAAAGAAAACAAACACGCTTACGTGAAAAAATGGAAGCACCATGCCGCTCAGAAATATGCGGATCGCATGACAGAGCTTGCGGTTCAACGAAATGAAAGTTTCTTAGCGCGTTATGGTGGCAAAATCAACTCCGAGTGGCTCTTCCCTAAGCTTTGGCAGACTCTGGACGAAGCGCCTGAAATCTATGAGGCCATGGATCATTACGTTGAAGCGGCAGATTGGTTGGTCATGCAACTGACAGGGCAGCTTTGGCGCAGTTCCTGTAATGCGGGCTACAAGGCGCTTTGGAGTAAAACGGATGGCTTCCCGAGCAAGGATTATCTCAAGGCTTTAGATCCGCGCTTGGAAAATGCGGTGGAAGAAAAACTGTGTAGCCCGATTGCGGTACCGGGGAGTCCTGCGGGAGGTCTGACAGAGAAAATGGCCGCTAAGCTTGGTCTTTTGGCCGGTACACCGGTCTCCGTCGGATCTATTGATGCGCACGTAGCGGTTCCTGCCGTA
>CAYFRY010000056.1:0-7504 GCA_964345665.1 uncultured Oscillospiraceae bacterium | reverse complement strand
GATGCTAACGGTGCAGTCGTTAACCCCGGCGCATGGGCACTCGAAGCAGGTTTTGTTTCCAATGGTCCCTTCATGCTCGAATCTTGGGAACATGATTCCAGCATGGTTTATGTCAAGAACCCCAACTACTTCGATGCAGATAACGTTGCTCTCGAGCGCTTAGAATTCATGCTCAGTGCAGACGATGCCGCTATCCTGGCCGCATACCAGGCCGGTGACCTCGACTTCATCGACAGCGTTCCCGCAGACGAAATGAAACATCTCAAAGGAACGGATGAGTTCTACACCATTTCCGAACTCGGAACCTACTATGTTGTCTTTAACGTCAATGATGAAATCTTTGCCGGTAAGACCGTTGAGCAAGCTAACGCGATGCGTAGAGCCATCAGCGCACTGGTTGACCGTCAATACATGATTGATACCGTTGCACAAAATGACCAAGTGCTCGCGACTTCCTTTATCCCTGCCGGTATGGCGGATGGTCACGGCGGCGTCTTTAAAGAAAATGATGCTGACTTCACCTATCCCGTAGGCGACGGTTATTTCGCACCTGAGCGCGACGTAGAAGCCGGTTTGGCTCTGCTGGAAGAAGCAGGCTTCATCATTGAGAACGGCAAGCTCTCCGCTGAGACGCCTCTGAACCTGGTTTACATCACCAACGCCGGTACCGCCCATGAGGGCATTGCCCAAGTCATGCAGCAGGATCTCGCTGAAGTGGGAATCAACATGGAAATCAAGAGCACCGAGTGGAACGTCTTCCTCGAAGAACGTAAACAAGGGAACTTCTCCATGGCCAGAAACGGCTGGATTGCTGACTTCAATGACCCCATCAACATGCTTGAAATGTGGACCACGGACAGCGGTAACAACGACGCTCAGTTCGGTAGATAATTAAGTCTTAATCCCAAGTTTATCTTGGCTAAGCAGAAGGGCTTCGCAATCTGTGATTGCGAGGCCCATTTCTTTACCAAAAATATGTTCGTTTTTAAATTCGTGTGGTAGAATATCTCTACATCTATTTTAAGAGACGGAGAAAGATTTGAATTTTGATTTTGATTTTTCAGATATGGTTTTAGAGGGTGAAGGAGAGGGAAGCAAGGCTCCCGGCTCTAAATTGTTAGAGGATTTAAATGAGCCACAAAGAGAGGCTGTACTCCATGAACAAGGTCCCCTTTTAATTTTGGCCGGTGCGGGTTCGGGTAAGACGCGTGTGATTACCCGACGCATTGCTTATTTGGTCGAGTCACGTGGGGTTTCTCCTTTTGCCATACTGGCTATTACGTTTACCAATAAAGCGGCTTCGGAAATGAAGCAGCGTATAAGTGAATTGATCGGAGCGCTCTCTGATCGGATGTGGATCGGTACTTTTCACTCCATGTTCGCGCGCATTCTCAGACGTCATGCGGATCTTTTGGGCTATAGTTCAAGCTTTACCATTGCGGATACGGCGGACAGCCAGCAGATGATTAAACAGCTGGTTCGTGAGTTGGGACTGGACGAGAAAAAGTTTGACGCGCGTATGATTTTGTCTCAAATCAGCGGGGCGAAAAACGCTTTGTATCCACCGGAAAAATACCGCGACAGGGCAGGTGACAATCCGATTTATAAGCATGTCGCCCGTGTTTACAAGCACTACCAAGAGCGCATGCTTCAAGCCAATTGCATGGATTTTGACGACATTTTGGTCAATACTGTGAAACTCTTTAAAGAGCATCCCGAAGTTTTGGCCATTTATCAAGAACGTTTTCAGTATATTTTGGTGGATGAGTATCAGGATACGAACGGTGCGCAGTATCAGATAGTCAAACTTTTGGCGGCGGGACATAAAAACCTTTGCGTGGTAGGCGACGACGACCAGTCGATTTATTCTTTTAGAGGGGCGGACATTCGCAACATCCTTGATTTTGAAAAGGATTATAAAAATTGTAAAACCGTCAAGTTGGAACAGAATTATCGCTCGACTGAGACGATCCTGTCCGCGGCCAATGCCGTGATTGCGAACAATAAGGGAAGAAAAGCGAAAAAACTATGGGCCGGTTCCAGAGAAGGAGAGCCCATCACCTTCATTCGCGCCAATAATCACTTTGATGAGGGGCGTTATATTGCAAGGGAAATTATCTTTCGCAGAAAAAGAAATAAGAACTTAAAGTATGCGGATTTTGCTATTTTGTATCGTGCCAATGCCTTGTCCAGAAGTTTAGAAAGTGCGCTGCGTGAAGAGGGTGTGCCCTACCGTATTTATGGTGGCTTGCGCTTTTATGACCGAAAAGAAATTAAGGATGTTTTAGCCTATTTACGTCTGATTGCAAGTGATCGAGACGAGCTGGCCTTTTTGCGCTCTGTTAATAATCCAAGACGCGGGATAGGGGACACGACCCTTGAAGCCCTGCAGCGCGAGTCGGCTACGACGGGTGAGCCGATGCTGAGACTCTGTGCAACGGCGGATCGTTATCCCTCATTGAGTCGGGCCGCCGGTAGACTGATGGATTTTGCCCGTTTGATTTTTGAAATGCGTAGTACCCTAAATGAAAATGCGACAAGCTTTCAGGCTTATATAGAGTATGTTCAAGAGCGGTCCGGTTTGTTGGATGCTATTTTGGAAGATCGCGCGTTGGGTAAGGACAATGCCGCAGAACGAATTGAGAACTTGAAAGAGCTTCTCTCCGATGCCTTGGAGTTCAGCCAGAATGCTGCGACTTCAGACGCCGCTTATTTCGCGGAGATGGTGGCGGAGGAAGGGGAAGACGAGGAAAGCGGGGTTGCTTTTGATTTGGATTTCGATGCGTTGCGTTCGGAGACTGAAACGCCTAGTCTGGCGGAATCCTTACGATCCTTTTTAGAGCGTGCAGCTCTGTATTCCGAGCAGGATTTAGAGAACAGTGAAGAAGATTTTGTGCGTCTGATGACCATTCACTCCGCGAAGGGTCTGGAGTTCAGTCATGTCTTTTTGGTCTGTGTGGAAAACGGTGTCTTTCCCAGCGCACGTTCTTTGTCGGAAGAAAGCGGACTTGAAGAGGAGCGCCGCTTGGCTTATGTCGCGATTACCAGGGCGAAGGATAAGCTCTACATTACAACGGCGCGGACCAGAACGCTTTATGGTCAGACTTTAGCGAATCCGGTCTCTGTATTTGTAAGAGAAATTCCTGAAAAGTATATGGAGGAGTTGGGTGGTAGCAGTCGAGGTGATGCGGTTGCTTTCGGCTCACCCTATGTCAGTGCTTCCAATCGCTATACGAATAGCGCTTATGCTCAAGCGAGCAGTGAGGCGGATGGATGGTCAAACCCATCCTTTAGGTCCAAACCGAAAGGGATTGATAACACCGCGCTGAATTTTTTGAAAGGGAAGAGCGCTTCTTCTATTGCAAAAGGACAGCCGACGGGACATTTCCTTAAAGCGGAAGAACTGTACGTCGGCATGAAGGTGAAGTCGGCCCGTTACGGCGAAGGGAAAATTTTGAATAAAGAAGCGGTGGCGGGAGATGCCATCATCGAGGTGCAGTTCGGTGCGGCGCGACCCAAGAAAATGCTCTTGAATGCGGCGAAATTGACTGCTGTGGAGGACTAATGGATACTGCGTTTTTTGCCATGATGAGCAGGCTCAAACTGATTAATCGTTGGAGCTTGATGCGTAATACGTCTACGGAAAATGTGATGGAGCATAGTTATCAAGTGGCACTGATTGCCCATGCGTTGGTTTTAATTCGAAACAAGTATTTCTCGGAAGGGCGTGTGCGCCTTGAAGAAATCGACGTGATTGCTCCTGCCCTCTATCATGACGCCGGTGAAATCATCACGGGTGATTTACCGACTCCTATAAAATATCAAACCGAGGATCTGCGCCAAGCCTATTCTTTAGTAGAAGACAGGGCGGTTTCAAGATTGTTGGCGATGTTGCCGGAAGATTTTCGTTCGGATTATGAACCGTATTTTATTCCTGACCTGACCGACGAGAAAACCGCTGCGGCTCATCAGCTGATGAAAGCGGCTGACAGTCTTTGTGCCTTTTTAAAGTGTGTAGAAGAAGTGGGCTTGGGAAATAACGAGTTTAAAGAGGCTCTGGCGGAGACACATGAGAAGCTTAAGCGTATGGCTTTGCCGGAGTTGGACTATTTTTTGGAGCGCTTTGTTCCCGCCTATTATTTATCTCTTGACGAGTTGCAGAAGTAAGCTTTACTCGTAAGACGAAGACACAGTAACTGCGCCCGAAAACGAATTTGCTAAACCGGTGCTGAAGGATGACGTTTCTGAGTTTGTTTTCAGGGGCGAAGCGACGGAGTTTGTTTTTTGTTCGTCCTAATTATAGAGGGGCCTAGTGCCCTTTTATTCGTTTTAGCTTCCTAAAATCTCTTAGATAGAATATCTGTTTGTGCTTTATGTCAAGAAATAATCAATCCTTAAAACCCATTATATTAAAAAAACGATATGAACATTATGAACGAAATATAAGAAAACTAAGAATAAGTTCACAACAATTACAGAATTTGTTTGGTTAAAGCAACAATTGAAACAAAACATTTGTCAGATTGTGATTTAATGGTACTTATATAAATATAAAAATTAAGCAATCTGCACAAATGACTCTTTAGCAATAGTCAACAGAAAATTCCGCATCAAAGAAGGATGAAATAGATTCTAAGGAGGTACGCAAGTGAAAGTATTAATGGTGATGTTCGACTCATTAAACCGGAGATTTATTAATCCGTATAACGAAGAGGCAGAAACGCCTAACTTTAAACGCTTGTCTGAAAATGCGATTACTTTTGATAACTTTTACGTCGGCAGTCTGCCTTGTATGCCTGCAAGACGCGATTTACAGACAGGCCGATTGAATTTTTTACATCGAAGCTGGGGACCGATGGAGCCTTTTGATAATTCAGTACCGGATATCTTAAGATAAAATGATTATTTTACGAAATTAATCAGTGACCATTATCACTATTGGGAGGACGGAGGGGCTACCTACCACTGTCGCTTTGATTCTTGGGAATGTATACGCGGCCAGGAAGCGGACACTTGGACTCAAAAAATTGCAGATGTTGAGCTGCCCAAACATGTTCCGACGATGCGAGAATTTACCCACAATAAATGGTGGAATGACAGCTGGAAAAATAAAGCAAGAATTCGCCAGACAGATGAGTGGCCGCAAGATAAGGTCTTTGATTTAGGCTTGGAATTTTTGGAGTTTAATAAGGATGAAGAGGATTGGTTTTTACAGATAGAAACCTTTGATCCCCATGAGCCCTTTGACTCGCCGGACCGTTTTTCAGCCGTTCTGAATGAAAAGTACGATGAGTTTTTTGACTGGCCTCCCTATGCCCCTCGGACCGAATCTGATGAGGATACCGAGCAAATTCGAGAGCATTATAAAGCCTTGCTCCGTATGTGTGATGAGAATTTAGGACGAGTTTTGGACTTCCTTGATAAAAACGAGATGTGGGACGATGTCCTCCTGATTGTTAATACAGATCACGGTTTCCTTATGGGAGAGAAAGATTGGTGGGCTAAGTCGGTTATGCCTTGCTACAACGAATTGGCGAACACCCCTTTCTTTATTTCCTGCCCGGACATGAAGGGTCGTGGAACAAGGGTTTCCTACCAGGCACAGACGCCCGATATTCCTGCAACTATTTTAGACTACTGCAACATTGAAGCCCCCAAGGAAATGACGGGTAAATCTCTTTTGCCCCTATTAAAGGGCGAAAAGACAAAAATTCATGACCATGTTATTTTTGGCTTTCATGGTTCCTTTGTCAATATTACGGACGGTGACTACGTTTACATGCGTGCTGCGGCTAATGCTTATAATGCACCTCTTTACGAATACACCCTGATGCCGACGCACCAACAGAGTCTATTTACCTGTGAAGAACTCAAATACGGAGAACTTTCAGACGGTTTTGGCTTTACTAAAGAAACAAAAATTCTGAAAATTCCTGTACTGACTCGTTTGAAAAATGCGACTTTCTGCAATTCCTTCCAGTACGGCAGCAAGCTTTGGTCCTTGCGCGATGACCCGCAACAGGAAAATGCTCTTGTGAATCCTGCAATTGAGGCGGACTTGCTCAATGCGCTCATTAAACAGATGCAATTCCATGAAGCTCCGGAAGAACAGTATGAGCGTTTCGGTATTAAAAAAGATAAGCATTATACGGCCGAAGATATGGTTGCCGAGCACCAGCTGCGAAAGGATCTGTTGGCTGAGCTGACTGAGCCCTTTAACTTTGCGGATGAGGCAGCGCGTAACTCCTTTATCGGCTTTATATCTCTTGTTCCTAAAGCGCAGCGAGATCGTTTCATGAACTTCACGTTGGAACGCTATGAGGCGGCCGGCCGGCAGTTCAGCTTGGATACGATTAAAGAATTGACAGAGTATTTTTACTCCCAAAATGAAGGGGCCAATTATTACTTTATGGAAAAATTAAAAAGAACACAATAATTTGGGCAAAGGAGGAAATCGGATTTAAAAAAGGGCGCCGATAGTCGACAAATGCCGCTTTATCGGTCAGACATTGAAAGAAGAGATCAATCAAACAGGAGGTATGCATAATGATTAATTACATCGGAAAAAGGCTTTTGGCGTTAATTCCGGTACTGCTCATCATTATTTTCTTGGTCTTCGGCATGCAGTATTTGGCTCCTGGAAATCCGGCGTTGTTACAGCTGGGTCCTTCAGCTACAGAAGAAGAAGTTTACAAGTGGAACGAGGAATATCATTTAAACGATCCGTTTTTAGTTCAATTCGGTAAGTATGTAAGCGGTATTGTTACAAAAGCCGACTTCGGCAAGTCCTATCGTACGGGTAAATCCGTAACCGATGAAATATTTGCGCGTTGGCCCGTGACCTTCGTGCTTACCATGCTTACAGAAATTGCAGCTTTTATCATAGGGCTTGTCGCCGGAACGATAGCGGCCTTGAACCGAAACACATGGAAGGATAACGTGGTGCGCGTTGCGGGTATACTCGGCACGTCTATGCCGAACTTCTGGTTCGCACTGCTCTTGATCCTCCTTTTCTCGGTTAACTTGGGCTGGTTCCCCGTTTCCGGTTGGTACGGTCCGCGCTATTGGATATTACCGGCACTCACAGCAGGTATTATCGGAGCCTCGAGCTATATGCGTAATATTCGCTCAGCCGTTTTGGATAATACGAAACAGGATTATGTTACTACTGCGCGTGCCAAGGGCCAAAAAGAAAGCTATGTAATCGGCCACCATATCATGGGCAATGCCATGATTCCCATTATTACCAGTGTCGGCCTGCACTTTGCCAAAGGTTTGGGAGGCAATAGGGTTATTGAACAAATTTTTGCCATCCCCGGTCTGGGCAGATATATGGTTGAAGCGATTAACAACCGAGATTATCCGCAGTTGAGAGGTGCCATAGTGCTTATGGCCATTACGGTGACGTTCCTTAGCGAATACCTTTGCCTCAACGACCTTTGAATTTATGGATCCCATTGATGATCCGTACCCGAAAGATATGGAAAAGGCAAAACAATTGCTT
>CAYFRY010000055.1:0-7526 GCA_964345665.1 uncultured Oscillospiraceae bacterium | reverse complement strand
TTCCGCTTCCTCCGCAGAAACTTCTCTCAGATGGGGATCTTGCTTCGGATCACCCCAGAGTCCGGGTGGAATCATGTTGATATAGGTAGTGTTTTCGTCGATACGACGCATACGCATTCTCAAAATCGGGAAGTCTGTACCGAACATAACATGTTTAGGTCCCACATGTTGAATCAGCTTCGTCATGGCATACTCATTCGTATTCGCACAGAAGTCGTACATTAAGTCCAGCTTCTCCAAAGTCTCAAAGGCATCGCCTACGTCCCCTTTGGTGTAAGCGCGACCGATATGGGCAATAATAAGGCGTACGTCAGGGAACTCTTGTTTTAATTCTGTAATCTGCGCCAGGTTAACCGGATCTTTCAGACGTCCGTGACGCGGGATATGAAGCATAACAAGGGCACCCATTTCATTCAGGCGCTTTAACTGATGTTTAGGAAAGAAGTCAAAAATCCGGATTTCCGCCTCGGGTAGGTACTCGGCAGACAAAGAAAGATAAGACTTGACACCTAAAAAACCGCCTTCGCGGATAGCCGCCTCAACTTGATCCGCCGTTTCCTCCGGCGCACTGAAATACAGAGCAGGGAAACCGCTTCTCCGAGAAGCATCCGCTACGTAATCATTGGCCTCCTTATTCCGGCCATTGTTTGAAAACATTAACGCACTGCATTCCTTGCCGGGAAACATCAGACGATAGGTTTCCTGTAAATCCTCAACACTATTATCGCGCGCAACCAGAGACGGCCAAGTCACCGTACGCTTTACCTCACCCGGCGCCAAGGGTTTCGGCGGGAAAAACTCCTCCAACCAAACATGGGTATGAATATCAAAGATTTTTTCGGGTAAAAAATCCTTCAATTCTTCCTCCCAAACCTTACGGTCATAATCCGTAACCTTAAAAAGTGCCATACTATCTCCTCCTTAAACAAAAAAATGTTGTGCCAATGCAAATATAACAGGAATCGTCAAAACAGAAAACACACTGGAAATTAAAATTAAACTGGCCCCCTCCCGGCAATCCTTTCCATAAGAAGCCGGAAACACCACCACATTCATCCCACAGGGGCAGGAAAAAGTGAAAGAGGCCATAGCCGCCAGCACGTATGGCGCATCAAATAAATAGAGTATAACAAGTGCGATGGCGGGAAAAACGACAAGGCGTAGAACGGCGTACAGATGGATACGAACCGAACCGAAAATCTCACCGAAACGGTAATCAGCAATGGTAAAGCCTGTCAGCAATAAAGCAACCGGTACATAACAGCCACCCAGGTCGGCAAAAACCTTCAAAACCACCTCCGGCATCCACGACTTTCCGCCGAGCACCGCCAGGAACATACCGAGAAGCATGGCCACAAAATTGATATTAAAAAAATTACGCAGACCGGTCTTTAAAGTCATCTTCGGTCTGTCAGGCCGCAATTGGGGCACACCCCAAACATAAGTCATAATCGCCCCGAGAAGCTGAAACAAACCCGCTTTAAACAGACCCGCCGTTCCAAAAAAAGCCACCACCAGCGGCGTACCGACGCCACCGGTGTTAGGGAAGGCAAAAGCGTAGCGAAAAATACCCTCCAGGTACCGGTCCTCCCCGGCAAAGGGTTTGGAGAGGATAACACCTATCACGGCAAAAAGAGTCCAAAGCGCTCCTCCGGCCAACACGTAGATACTGTAATCAAATATTCTGTCAAGCCTGAACTCCGAGATATTCGAATAAAAAGTTAGAGAAGGAATGAATAAGAGCGCTACAAATTTGGACAAGACTTCTTGCGTAGCCCGCGGCACCAATTCCAATTTGTTGAACAGAAAACCCAAAGACAGATAGAGTAAAATTCTAAACATTTGGGCAAACGTTTCATACAATGTAATCAGCATATCTTATTCTGTCCCAGTACACACATATTCTCTGCCTTACTCTTTAACCGCACCACTGGTTAATCCGGCAATCATATATTTGCGCAGAAGGGCGAAGAGAATGACCGTCGGTAAAATAGAAATCAGGGTTCCGGCCATCATTTCTCCCCAAGCAATATCAAATTTTTGAATCAGAGCCTTCAGTCCGACCGTAACCGTTTTTAAGTGATCCGAATCCAGAAACAAGTTCGCACTGAAAATTTCGTTCCAAAGATTGACAAAATCGAAGATCAGAGTGGACGCAATACCCGGTAGCATCAAGGGAATCGCGATCTTGAACATGGAGCCCAAACGTCCGCAACCATCAATAACCGCCGCTTCCTCCAAACTATCAGGCACATTATCAAAAAAGGAGCGCAAGGTAACCACAGAATACGGGATAACATTCGTCATATAGATAATCATGATACCTAAGACCGTATTCACCAAGCCCATTTTAGACATCATCTGATACTTAGGCGCCAGACCGATAAAGCCCGGCAGCATCTGGGTCAGTATGAATAAAAATAAAACGACATTACGGCCTTTAAATTTCATGCGGGATAAGACATAGGCGGCCAAAATAGAAACAAACGAACCCACTACAGCAGGAACTGCGGAATAGAGAAAAGAGTTCTTAAAGTAGGTCAGGAAGTTGCCTTTAATTGCGATGTTGATAAAGTTTTTAAAGGTCGGTGAATCTGACCAGTAAATCACCGGGAAAGCATAAATCTCGGCTTGACTGCCTTTCAGAGAGGTGCTCAACATCCAAAAGAAGGGAAAGACCGTAATGATAAGATAAAATGCTAAGAAAAGGTAACGGATAATCTTTCCGAGATAATAAGTGGGGCCTTTTTTTCCTATCCTATTCATCTTCCTACTCCTTCGCAAATTTAGTCATACGCAGGTAAACCAGCGTATAGATCACCATTACCAAGAGACAAATCACACCGACGGCACTGGCCATTCCATAGTCCATGCCCACGGTAATTTGCTTGTACATGTACGAGGTCATGATTTCCGTAGCACCCGCAGGGCCTCCGTCTGTCATCGCCATAATGGTCTCCGGTCCGTTAAAAATCCAGATCGCACGAAGCAAGGTCGTCAGTATTAAGACACTTTTGATATGAGGCAGCGTAACCACACGGAATTTCATAAACGCGTTGGCGCCGTCTACAGCAGCCGCTTCGTATAAATCAAGGGGTACACTTTGTAAGGCGGCCGTAATCATAATGGTAAAGAAGGGAATGCCGTACCAGACATTCGCAACAATAACGGAAAACATGGCCGTTGAACCGGAAGAAAGCCAAGCCACCGGAGCATCGACAAGGCCGATTTTCATAAACATATCGTTAATAACACCGCCGGTGCCGTTAAACATCCAACGCCACATAATACCGATGATAAAACCGGAAATAGCCCAAGGCACAAAAATGATACCCTGATAGGCACTGCGACCCGGGAATTTTTTTTGGAGTAATAAAGCCAGCGCGAAACCGAAAATCAGCTGCGGGAACAAAGATCCGAAGACATACACAATCGTATTTTTAACGGTCGGAAAAAAGGTGTTAAACGGGCCGGGCTTCAGGAGTTCAACAAAGTTGTCGAAGCCGACAAACTTGACTTTCGACAAATTATAAATGTTATAGTCCTGGAAGGCCATCAAAATGCCCTTAAAGGTCGGATAATAGATTTGCCAAAGGGTGAGAATAACAGCCGGCAAAAGCATCAGGATAATAAAAATCCAATCACGACGTTTGGCCTTGTTTCTGAACCCTTTAAGCTTCGAAGCCTCTTGCTTTTTCATCGAATCCTCCTTCCCTTAGGTAAGACGGGGCAGTAGCCTGACTGCCCCATCCGTCAACGCACTAAGGTTTGGTCTCAGCCTTTTAGACTGTCAGAGCATGTTAATAACTACCAGAGTTGACCTTGAGCTTCATAACCTTCTTCCCAGGTGCTAGCCCAGTAATCCAGGAGGTCTTCAGCGCTAATCTGATCCGTCAGATATTTTTGTAGATGTTCATCACGATCCGTATCAAAGGTCGCTGCACAGTCGTAGGCCACACCGCCGGCATTCATGATGCGGTAGGTGCCCATTTCGTCCATCTTGTTGTAAATCGTATAGGCGCCGCTGGAGAAGAAATCGTTTTCTTCAATGGTCGTCGTATGAATGGGAATCAAACCCGTCTGCTCACAGTAGTAACCATTGTTCTCCGCATTGGAGAGGAACAGCAAGAATTTGACGGCTTCTTCAGGATGCTCAGAATTTGCGGTCAAAGCCCACCCACCATAGCCGGCACTTTGTGTTCCGTAACCGGAGGGGCCGATGGGCACGTTGCCTACTCCCCACACAGCGGGATCCAAACCGTCCTGAACGGACTGGATAACGTCATTCTCTTGGAGCAGGATAGCGCAAGAACCGCTCATGAAACCCTGAACCATTTCTGTGAAGCCCCATGAAATGGAGTCGGAAGGTGCACAATCTTTGTACAGTGATTTGTAGTATTCCAAAGCTTTCAAAGCATTTTCACTTCTGAAGACAACGGTGCCGTCCGGACTGAAGAAACGATAGTTTTCATTGTCAACGATTTCTTTATCACCCAAGAATGAGAACATAATTTTGTCAAAGACACTGAAACCACGAGATCCACCGCGCATCGCCCAACCGTAGACGCCTGCCGAGGGGTTTGTCACCTTAGTGGAAATCTCATAAATGTTTTCCCAAGTCCAAACTTCGGGAATCTCAATACCTGCCGCTTCCAACAAGTCAATACGATAGAAGAGCAGCTGTTGATAAAGGCCGTAGGGAATGTGGTACTGAAGCTTTCCTTCCGGATCAAAGAGCGTCATACGAGAAGCCGCTGCGGAGGATAGCGTGCCGAGTTCTTCCCAATCTGCAATGTAATCATTGAGAGGTTGAACCCATCCATTGTTTACACAAATTTGAAACTGGTTTCCGGTATCAATGATGTCCAGAGGTTCATCCGACATAAGCATTTGCTGAACTTTTTGGTCTGCACCATCAGTCGGTGGAGAAATCAGTTCAATTTTTACATTCGGATTTTCTGCTTGATACTTGTCAATAATGGACTGGATAGCGGCCGTTCTTTTTTCTGAGGCCAGCGTGTCAATCATTCTCAAAGTAATCTCTTCGCCGGAAGTTTCCGCGGCGGCCGATGTTTCGCCTGCCTGTTCAGTTGCTGCTTGTGCAGCAGTTGACTGCTCAGGGGCAGCAGTAGTTCCTGCGCTCGTACCTCCGCAAGCGGCAAGACCTGCCAGCATACTGAGGGACAAAAGCAATGCGACTAGCTTTTTCATGTGTTCTTCCTCCTATAATATTTCTAAGGCTTGCTCTATGTCTTTAAGGAGCAATTCGGCTCCTTCGAGACCACAATAAATGCGGATCAGTCCGCGACTGCCTCCATACCACTCAGCATATTCATCCGTGTTTCCTAAAAGAGGCATAACCACCAAGGATTCATAGCCACCCCACGATGGACCGCACTGGAAAATTTTAAGGCGGTTGACAAATTCCATTGCCTTTTCGGAAGAAGCATTCAGTTCAAAACTTAACAAACCGCAAGAAGCTTTCTGCTGTTTTTGGGCCAAATCATACTGGGGATGACTTTTAAGACCGGGATAATATACTTTTTTAATCTTAGGATTTTTTTCTAAGGATTCTGCTACCACCCTCGCGGTTTCCGCCTGCTGTTTCATACGTACACCCAAAGTGCGCATGCCACGTATCAGCAGCCACGCCTCCATAGGGCCGAGGATGCCGCCAAACCAGATCCTCTGTTGTGCCAGACGCTCAATAATACCGGCATCGGAAGTCACCAGCACACCACCCAAGAGATCACTGTGTCCGCCTAAATGCTTCGTACAACTATGCATCACAATGTCTATTCCCATCGTCAGAGGTTTTTGAAATTCCGGGGAACAGTACGTGTTGTCAATATAAGTTACAATGCCATTGCTCTTGGCCAGTTTAGCCACCGCTTCCAAATCAACCAGGGAAAATGTAGCCGTACCGGGAGACTCTAAAATAATAAGTGCCGTATTCTCACGGACGGCATTTTTGATTTCCTCCAATTGATCACCGTGCACAAAAGTAACCGTAATATCAAGATCGGAACTACAATAGTCTTTTAAAAACGCTTGAAGCGGGCCGTATGCATTATGGACACAAATCACGTGGCTGCCACTGCGACAAACCGCCATGACAGCAGATGTAGCCGCCGCCATTCCGCTGGCATAAAGGAAAGCTCTTTCGCCTCTTTCCAAGGCGGCAATTTTCTTTTCCGCCATCACTACCGTGGGATTTCCATAACGTGCATAAAGATAGGCTCCTTTAGGAACATTATAGTAATCTTCAATAGTATCCAGGGCGTGAAGCGAAGTCATAAAAACAGGTGGGGACATGGCCTTTAAATAATCCTGTTTGTTCTCAGCATGGTGCAAGGCAATGTATGAATCATAATTCATGAAGTCTTTAGACATTGAACTGAAACTCCTTTGCTTATAAACGCTCTAACAATTGGGCAATTGGGCCATTTTAACAAAAATGAAACATGTCCACTTCTATCTCTTAGGTCTACTTCTATCTCTTAGCTTAATTGTACAAGCTTTGCTCGGTATGTCAATAATAATTTATTATCATTCTTCATTTCCGTGCTTTTGTCTAAGAGGATAGAGATTAATTTGTGCAGCTGTCAGTCTTGTTTTATTCATTCATCTTGTTACAGCTTGTTTTAATCCTTTTCATTTTATCTCTACTATCCTTTTCGGATAGTATCCTGAATTGTTCTTACAAGAGACAAACCAAAATGTGGTAAAAAAAAGATGTGGACAGAATCGTTCCACACCTTCTCCCCTAGCTAGTTCTTCTAATGAAATTCCCTATCTCTTCTCCTTTTGTTTAGAGTAGGTATCAAATAGGACCGCCAGAAGAAGTACGACACCCTTTATACATTGCTGCCAGTCCACATCAATACCGATAATGGACATACCATTATTAAGAACACCCATAATCAGGCCACCTACAATCGCACCGCCAACAGTACCGATACCTCCACCGGAAGATGCGCCACCAATATAGCAGGCTGAAATAGCATCCATGGCAAATTCTGTTCCTGCCTTAGGAGTAGCAGCGTTTAATCGACCGGAAAATACAATGCCTGCCAAAGCGGCCAGAACACCCATGTTAATAAATGCGGTAAACAACAAGAATTTTGTTTTAACACCACTGAGTTCAGCCGCCTTGGCATTACCACCCATAGCATACAGGTGACGGCCCACAACCGTTTGATTGGTGATAAAAGAAAAAATGCCAATGAGAAGCAGGAGTAGAATCAGCACAGCAGGAAATCCTTCATAGAGCGCCAACCAGTAGGAAAGAAAGACCACGGCACCACAGGTTATAACTTGTTGCATAATAAAGAACGGTAACTTGACTACAGCCGCTTGGTGTGCAAGATGCTCCCTTCTTTTTTTGACTTGGAAATACAGTATCAGTGGACAAAATACAATACCAATGACAATAGACGTCAAATGAAGGCCTGGAACACTGAACAAATCAGGAATAAATCTTGTAGAAATGATCTGGTAGCCTTCCGGAAAAGGAGAAAGTGTAC
>CAYFRY010000054.1:0-7531 GCA_964345665.1 uncultured Oscillospiraceae bacterium | reverse complement strand
GGAGAGAAGTGGAGCTTCCGATTCATGCGTTTAAAGGTCCCGGTATTTTGCAAGGTGTGCACAACCTGGACCGCTCGATTGAAAGTTTCGCCAGAGCTTGCTTTGAATTTGCGCTGGAGAACAAGCAGGATCTGTGGTTTGCGACCAAAGATACGATTTCAAAAACCTACGACCATCGCTTTAAAGATATCTTCCAGGAAGTCTTCGAAAAGGACTATGAAGAGAAGTTCAAGGCGAAAGGTATTGAGTACTTCTACACTTTAATTGATGACGTGCTTGCCAGAGTGATGCGCGGTGAGGGCGGCTTGGTTTGGGCTTGTAAAAACTACGACGGTGACGTTATGTCCGACATGATTGCTTCCGCTATGGGCAGTCTGGCCATGATGACCTCGGTTCTTGTTTCTCCGAAGGGTGTTTATGAGTACGAGGCAGCTCACGGTACCGTGACCAGACACTATTACAGATACCTCAAAGGTGAAAGCACCTCCACCAACCCGGTGGCGACGATTTTTGCCTGGACCGGTGCGCTTGCGAAACGTGCAGAGCTGGACGAACTCCCCGAACTTTCCGACTTTGCCAAAAAGCTTGAAAAAGCCACGCTGGATACACTCGAGTCCGGCGTCATGACGGGCGACCTGGTTTCACTCTTTGACGGTGAGGCGAAGCGTGTGGACACGGAAGATTTTCTGAAGGCCATCGCGGCTCATCTTGAGGCCCTTGTAGTGGCCGAATAAAAAGAAAAATAAAAGAGGATAGAAGACATGAGTTATTTTGACGAATGGAACAAGAATATTGAGGCTAAGGGTGACCGTGGCGCGCTCAGCGACTATGCCGAGCGTTACTATCAGTTGGAGACGGATGCCTATATCAAGATTTTAGAAGGCTACCCCGATGCGAAGTGGAAGGCGCCTGCTAAAGAATTGGCAGAGCGTTTAGGCTTCGGCGAAGAGATGGACATTTTTTTGGGCTTTCTCGAAGGCATCAGCACCAGCTTGAACAAGGGCTTGGATTTACCGAATATTGTCGATGAGACCGAAGTGGAATTGGATATTGATTTTGCCAAACTCTACTGGAACATGCACGGGGCTTCTGCGAAGTGGCTCTACGGTTTGGAGCAGTGGGAAAATGTTTTCACGGCTGAAGAACTCATAAAAGTGACCAAAGACTTCAATCGCGAACACATTGCGGTCAGCAATAAGGTCGGACGCAATGACCCTTGCACCTGCGGAAGCGGTAAAAAATACAAAAACTGTTGCGGTAAGAGGAACTGAGATGTATCAACAAACAGAAATTAAACAGCTCTTTCGTCAGGCGGAGAGCTTCGGCGGTAAAGAAGTCACGGTGGTGGGCTGGGTTAAAAGCTTACGTGACCAGAAAAGTTTTGCTTTTATTAATCTGAGTGACGGCAGCTTTTTTACACCTTTACAGGTTGTGGTCGATGCGGATAAGGTTTCGAATTATGAGGAAGTGGTCAAGCAGGGTGTGGGTGCGGCCTTTGTCGTTAAAGGTGAAGTCAAGCTGACGCCGACGGCCAGGCAGCCGCTTGAACTTCTGGCGACCGAAGTGCGTGTAGAAGGCCCTTCTACTCCGGATTATCCGATTCAACCCAAGCGTCACAGCAATGAGTTTTTACGCACGGTGGCCCATCTGCGTCCCCGAACGAATCTTTTCAATGCGGTTTTTCGAGTGCGTTCTGAAGCGGCCTTGGCCATTCATCGCTTCTTCGGCGATCGCAATTTCATTTATGTGCATACGCCCATCATTACTTCCAGCGATGCGGAAGGGGCGGGCGAGATGTTCCAAGTGACGACCTTGGATTTAAAGAACCCGCCGCTCACTGAGGAAGGCGCTATCGACTACAGCCAAGATTTCTTCGGTAAAAAGACCTCCCTGACCGTCAGTGGCCAGTTGAATGCGGAGGCTTATGCACAGGCCTTTTCCAAGGTCTACACCTTCGGCCCGACTTTCAGAGCGGAAAATTCTCATACTGCACGCCATGCGGCGGAGTTTTGGATGGTGGAGCCGGAGATTGCTTTTTCCGACCTTGAAGATAATATGCGTTTGGCGGAAGACATGCTGCGCTATATCATTAAAGAACTGATGGCCAGATGTCCGGAAGAATTGGCCTTCTTTAATCAGTTTGTAGATAAGGGTCTGTTGGCGCGCTTAAAAAATGTGGCGGATACGGATTTTGCCACCATTACCTACACAGATGCCATCAAGGAACTGGAGAAGCAGAATAAGAACTTCAAATATCCGGTCTTCTGGGGTGCCGATATTCAAACAGAGCATGAGCGCTACCTTTCCGAGGAGCTGTTTAAAGGCCCCGTCTTTGTCACGGATTATCCCAAAGACATCAAGGCTTTTTATATGAAGCTGAATGAAGACGGAAAAACCGTCCGTGCTATGGACTGTCTGGTCCCCGGTATCGGAGAAATCATCGGCGGCAGCCAGCGTGAAGAAGACTTGGATAAGCTGAAAGTGCGCATTGCCGAAATGGGCCTGGATGAAGAAGACTATGAGTGGTACTTGGATCTGCGCCGTTACGGTACGACCCATCATGCCGGCTTCGGCCTCGGTTTTGAAAGACTGGTCATGTATGTGACGGGTGTCAGTAACATCAGGGACGTCCTGTCCTTCCCGCGTACGGCAGGCTCGGCAAGCTTTTAAAAGCCGGATTATTTCTGAAAGCCGGATACTTCAATAGCAACAGAACCCTCGAACAAATGCTTTGTTCGGGGGTTTTGAATTTTAAGGAGGAGCAGAGATGGAAGACAAAAGGGAAAACAATGCGCTGCGTATGGCGGATCTGCCTTTTTCCGAAAGGCCGATGGAAAAGATGGAAACGAAGGGGGTAGAGGCTCTTTCGGACGCCGATTTATTGGCGGTTTTACTTCGAAGCGGCAAGCCGGGAAACAATGCTTTATCCATGGCCTATCGTATTTTGGCAGGTTCACCGGACGAAGGAAAGACGGCTTTGGGAGGTCTGAGCGGACGTGAGTTTTTGAGAGAGGCCGATGTCACGGAATTCAGTGCGTTCAGTGGAATCGGCAAAGTCAAAGCCCATCAAATAGTCGCGGCCATTGAGCTTGGAAAAAGAGTGAGCCGGGCGCCGCTTACGGAAAAACCCGTGCTCAATTCTCCGGAACGGGTTTGGTCCTATCTCAAAGACGATATGGGTAATTTAGCTCAGGAGGAGATGCGTGTTTTACTTTTGGATGTCAAAAACAGATTGATCCGCATGGAAGTGGTTTCGCGGGGTGGGCTTTCTTCTATGGTGATTCAGCCAAGAGAAATTATGCGCCTTGCGGTTCGGGCCAATGCCGCGGCTCTGATTTTGGTCCACAATCATCCGAGTGGGGATCCGAAGCCGAGTCAACAGGATCGGGAGAGCACGGAGAAGCTGAAGGCGGCAGGTCATCTGATCGGCATTCCTCTACACGACCATGTCATTGTCTGTAAGGAGGCCTATTATAGCCTTTGTCGTGATAATAGATTTTGATAGTTTCCATAAAAAATCTCTGAATGCTTTGAGAAAACAAGCGTCTCTTTATACAAAATAAACAAAAATAATCATGAAATCTATCTTGTCTGTCAACTTGTCAAGTTAAAGCACAGTTTGTAGAATCAGAATAAGATAAGATTAAGTACAAGGAATTGAGCATAAGCTCAGTTAATACTATAAAGACGGATGGAGGAGAGCACACGGATGAAAATTGTTTTACTGGCTGATCACAGAAAAAACGAATTACTGGTCAACTTTTGCGTGGCTTATAGCCAAATTCTGGCTCAGCATGAACTTTATTCTTTATTCCATACCTCCAGACTTCTGGAACAGGCGACAGACCTTTCGGTTTTCGGCCTGGCTACAGACATCGTAGGCGGCTTGGATCAATTGGCTTCCCGAGCGATGTTCAATGAAATTGATGCCGTAATTTACCTGCGCGACCCGCAGATGGACGGCTACTGTGAAAATAATCCGCTCATGCAGGCTTGCGACACCAATGTGATTCCGTATGCGAGCAACATCGCTGCGGCAGAAATTCTGGTTCTGGCTATTGACAGAGGCGACTTGGATTGGAGAAATTTAATTCGATAAACGGGAGAAGGGCAGATGCGCGCCTTAATACAAAGAGTAAAATCAGCGGCCGTCAGCATTGACGGCCGAATGGTTTCGGAAATAAAAACGGGCATGCTCGTTTTGTTGGGCATTTCTACAGAGGATGAGCAAACTGATGCCGACTATATTTTGAGGAAGCTTCCCAAACTTAGGATTTTCGCCGATGAGAAGCTGCCCATCAACGCCTCTTTGGCGGATGTTGAAGGTGAAATCCTCTTGGTCTCCCAGTTCACGCTTTATGCCGATACCCGGAAGGGAAACCGCCCGAGTTTTGTCCATGCGGCGAAGCCGGATGAGGCGCAAGCTTTGTATGAATATGTTTGTCAAGGTCTGCGGGAGCAAGGTGTCTCGCTTAAGACCGGTGAATTCGGAGCGCACATGGAAATCAGTCTTGTGAATGACGGGCCGGTTACCATTCTTTTGGAGAGTTAAAGACCTGAGCCTGCCGAACGAGCCGGCCTAAGTTGTTTTTTAACAGGCGCACATGCTTTGAATTTCGTCAAAGCGAGAACGAATCCTCTCTGTGGTTCGTTTTACGTCTGTGAAAAAGCTGAGAGGAAACATTTCGATTTTGGTTAAAAAATTTGCTAAAAATTAGGGTCCCGTCTCCCCTCTTTTCACACAACTCAACATTTGTGTCTCCCGAGCTTCTATTCCGACTTGGCCAAGAAAATCTCAAAAAGTTGATTTTTACCGGTAAGCGATGCTAAGATAGGTGCTAGCGGAAAAAGCAGTAGAGGCGGGTATCGCTGTTCCAGAGAAGAGGGCCAAGGCTGAGAGCTCTCCACAGCCCCCGTATTGAATTTCACTTCTGCGTTTAGATGAATAATTGAGAGCCGGCATGCCGGAATTCGGGTGGTACCGCGGAAACTTCCGTCCCGTTGTGGGACAGGAAGTTTATTTTGTTTGGAGGAACTATGGGAGTGTTTGAAGAATTGAAACAAAGCTTGGAAGCGCTTTCGAAGCAGTTCGAAGCGGCTTTGCGAGAAGCGCAGACAGGTAAAGATTTGGAAGAGATTCGTGTCAAGTTTTTTGGCAAAAAAAGCGAACTGAGCTCAGCCATGAAATCTATGGGAAAACTCAGCTCTGAAGAGCGTCCGCTCTTCGGCCAGTTCGTCAATGAACTGCGCGCAGGTATGGAAAAGGAACTGAAAGACAAGGTTCAGCTGGTTTCGGAGTGCGAAGAGGAGACCAAACTCAAGGCACAGGCGATAGACGTGACTTTGCCGGTGAAGGCGGTCGGTCGCGGTGCCAAGCATCCTATTCAACAGACCATAGACCTGATCAGTGAAATCTTCATGGGCATGGGCTACAGCGTGGAAGAAGGACCGGAAGTCGAGTACGTCAAGTACAATTTTGAACTCCTGCGCATCCCTGAAGGCCATCCCGCACGCGATGAAAAAGACACCTTCTACATTAATCCTGAAGTAATTTTACGCACACAGACCTCGGGCGTGCAGGTGCGTACCATGGAAGCGAAAAAACCGCCCTTCCGCATGATCTGCCCCGGTCGTGTTTACCGTACGGATACGCCGGATGCGACACATTCGCCGATCTTCCATCAGATTGAAGGCATGGTTGTCGATAGGGGCGTGGCCATGAGTGATCTCGTGGGAACCTTGCAGCTTTTTGCCAGAGAACTCTTCGGAGCGGATACTGCGATTCGCCTCAGACCCCATCACTTCCCCTTTACCGAACCGAGCTGTGAAGTGGACGTGACCTGCTGGCGCTGTGGAGGAAAAGGCTGCGCGACCTGTAAGAATGAGGGCTTTGTCGAGGTCTTGGGTGCCGGTATGGTGCATCCCTGGGTCCTGGAGCAAAGCGGCATTGACAGCAAGGAATACAGCGGTTTTGCCTTCGGTATCGGCGTGGAGCGCACGGCGATGGCCCGTTTTGACATTGATGACATTCGCAATCTTTATGAGAACAACTTGTCGTTCTTAGAGCAGTTTAAGTGAGGTAAATATGATCGGTGTATTAAGTTGGCTGAAAGATTTTACGGCCATTGAAGTAGAAACAAAACAACTTTGCGACGATTTGACGGATTCCGGCTCCAAGGTAGAAGCCTTCAGTGTAGAAGGCGAAGAGATTCAGAAAGTTGTAAGTGGCCAAATCATATCTTTGGAGAAGCATCCTAATGCGGACACTTTATGGATTTGCCGAGTGGATGTCGGGACCGGTGAGCCGATTCAAATTGTGACCGGGGCGCCTAATGTGGAGGTCGGACAAGTGGTTCCGGTCGCCTTGGACGGTTCTGTTTTGGCCGGTGGGCTGAAGATTAAAAAGGGCAAGCTGCGTGGTGAACTATCTGAAGGCATGCTCTGTTCGATTCAGGAGCTGGGCTATACCGTGGCGGAGTTTCCGGATGCGGCAGAAGACGGGATTTATATTCTGCCGGTCGGTACCGAAATAGGTCTTCCGATTCAGCAAGTCTTACACTTGGATGAAACAAGTATCGAGTTTGAGATTACCTCCAACCGTCCGGACTGTTTCTCTATGGAAGGTCTTGGGCGCGAGATTGCCGTTACCTACAGGCAGGATTTTTCTCCTGTACAATCTGTTGTTGTGGCCAAGTCGGCGAAATCAAGCGCCGATCTCATTAAGGTGAGAAACGAAGAGCTTGAGCTTTGTCCCGCGTACCGTGCCCGTGTGGTTGAAAACGTTAAAGTGGGCCCCTCACCCCAGTGGATGCAAAAACGGCTCCGTGCCGCCGGTATGCGTCCGATTAATAACATTGTGGATATTACCAACTATGTGATGTTGGAGTTGGGTCAACCTTTGCATGCCTTTGATTTGAAAAATATCGAAGGTGCTGAAATTGTGATTCGCCGGGCCAAGGCCGGGGAGAGCATCGTTACGCTGGACGAACAGGAAAGAAAACTCGACGAGAGCATGCTCGTCATTTGTGATATCGACAAGCCGATGGCGGTGGCGGGTGTCATGGGGGGCGAAAACTCCGGTATTACGGAAGAAACGGAGACCATTGTTTTTGAGTCGGCGAACTTTAAAGCCGAAAGCATCCGTGTGACGGCGCAGACGCTGGGCCTGAGAACGGAGTCTTCTTCACGCTTTGAGAAGTCTTTGGATGTCTGTAACACGGAGCGTGCGATGAATCGTGCGCTCGAACTGGTGGAGCAACTGGCCTGCGGAGAGGTCTGTCAGGATGAGGTGTACGCTCTGGGTACGGCCCCTGAAGCCGTGCAGATCGCTTGGAGTTCCGACCATATCAACCATTATCTGGGAACGGATATTCCCGCCTCGGAAATGGAAGATATTTTCTCTCGTGTGGGCTGTACGGTCCTTGAGCGTCAGGAAGAAAACGGGAATGTCAGCGGTATTTTAGAAATGCCAAGCTTCAGACCCGACTTGGAGGGAGAAGCCGATCTCAGCGAAGAGGTGGCCCGTTTCTAC
>CAYFRY010000053.1:2483-7555 GCA_964345665.1 uncultured Oscillospiraceae bacterium | reverse complement strand
CATCAATGCGGCCTCAGAGACCGCATTGAACAGTGCGGTCGCTCGAGCGCACGAGCAGGGCGTTCTGGTTCTTTCCTTCGACAACCCCGTATCGAGTGAGCACGGGATCCAAGTCGGTATCAGCAACGAGAAGTTCGGTGAGGTCGGTGGCGAGTGGCTAGCGAGCAAGCTCAAAGAGGGTGACGAGATCTTCACCCTTGACGGCGTGGCAGGAAGCCCGGTTGATCAGCAGCGACTGTCCGGCGCGAAGTCAGCTCTTGAACCTGCCGGCGTGAAAATCATTGCCAATGCCGCAACAGACTGGGATCAGGCGAAAGGGCAAGCCGCAGCGCTTGACCTCCTATCTGCTCACCCGGGGGTAGAGGGAATCTACTCACAAGGTGGCGCTCCCAGCCTCGGGGCACTGAACGCTCTCGAACAGAAGGGCGCCGCTCTGATCCCGATTCCTGGCGAAGGATACAACGGGTTCCTCAAGAAGTGGGCTGAGCTCAAGGAGAGTGACGGCTGGGAGTCGATTTTAACGCCGAAAACTTTAAATGCTTTGCATGAAGATACTTTGAAGCAGATTCTCAGTCAGGGTGAAAACTTTAAGCCTATTTCTGAAAAGGTTCAAAAGAGGACGCCTGCCTATCGGCTGTCTAAAGGTACAGGGCAGCGTTTGGTCATTATGGTGAAAGATTTGCCACCCAGTTACTTTGAAATAGGCGAAGCCGGCACACATATTTCTCTTTATATGCCAAAAGAAGGCATTACCATAAAAGACTGTATCATAAGAGCAGCTAACGAAAGTTCTGAAGGAACGATTCTGACCGTTACGACGAGTTCTCAAGTAGAGCACTTAATAGACAGGCGAATTGTGGAGGGCAGGATTATCGTTGCAAGTACTTATGGTTTTAAAGTCCCTAATTCCGTTTTGGTTGACTATAACGAAATCAGCAGGCAGGCTAAATTGATGATGGTCAGCGGAGGGGTGACAAAACTTGTTACCGTGAATGTCCTGTCACAAAATGACCGTTTCAGTGTCATCGATAATATTAGCGAAGATCAAGATGATCTGAGCCAGGGGGCCATCTATGTTGAAAACCCACATGAAGTAGAAGAGGGCCAAGTCATTGATTAGCAGAGAAGAAATGCGTGAGAGGTTTGACAAAATCAAGGGAGAGCTGAGGGAAGCACAGAAGCAAAGCGGACTTCAAGAACTTTTTGTGCCGGAAATATTACCTGTCAGTAAGTTTCATCCGGTTGAAGCCATACTCCGGGCACAGGAATTGGGTTTGAACCACTTCGCAGAGAATCGGGTACAAGAATTACTCGCTAAACGCTCTGATCCGCGTTTGGAGAACTGTAGCTTTGATTTAATCGGCAGCTTGCAGACTAATAAAGTGAAGGCCATTGTTGGTAAAGTTCGTTTGATTCACTCTCTTGACCGTGAAAGTCTGCTTAAAAGTCTTGAAAAGCATGCGGCGGCACAGTCACTTCAACAAGATGTACTGCTCCAAGTTAATTATTCAGGGGAAGAGAGTAAGCATGGAATTACAGCTGAAGAAATTCCGGTCTTCCTTGAAAAGATCGCACTTTGTCCTCATGTACGCTTAAGAGGTCTGATGACGATGGCTGCTCCCGGATTAACTGAAGAAGAACAGAATACCTTCTTTACCTCCTTTAAAGCCTTGTTTGATGAAACCCGTGAACGTTTGTCGAATCAAGAGGCGAAAGATATTTTCAATGTGCTTTCCATGGGAATGAGTGATGATTTTCTCGCCGCAGTGCGAGCAGGCTCAACGTGCATTCGCCTAGGTCGCGCTCTTTTCGGTGAGCGTGAGTATTGAGGCTGAAAAGGCTGCTTTTGTCCTGAAATTATTTCTATAACACGTCCTCAGATTACAATGTCATTACATCACAATTAAAGCGTCTGTTTTACCCTTGCGTCAAATTCTCAATCCTTTATAATCACGATAAGATTAACGCTTAAGCGGAGGTAAGAGAAATGGCTGATTTCTTTAATAAATTATTTTCTAAGTTCACATACTATGACGAAGATGAGGACTATGCTTATAGTGATGACGTCATTGTGGATGAACCGACTGCACGGGATGAAATCAACTTTGAAGCCGTTTCGGCCTCTCATGAGGCGGATTATAACCGAGGTCCTCAGCGCGTGGTGGGTTTCAGACAAAACAGTAACCAACAGGTCATCATTGTCGCCCCTACTCAAATCGATGCGGCTCAAGAGATTTGCAATCATATTCAAACCGGAAGAACGGTTATCTGCAATTTTGAAAAATGCGACAGCGCTTCTCCACAACGAATTTTAGACTTTATCAATGGTGCGGCTTATGCATTGGGAGGTCAGGTTAAACGTGTATCCAGTCATATTTTCTTAGTGACGCCACAGCACGTCAATCTGATTAGTGAAAGCGAGAATAGCCAATCCAATCTCAGCTTCCTTCGTCAGGCTGCACGTTAAGCTTCTTTTTAAACTAAAGATACTGCATATCAGGACTGCCCCGTTGCAGTCCTTTTTATGTTCAAAAGCAAAATAGATTACAATATCATTACTACAACATTACAACAGAATGTAATTAATGTTGCAGACAATAGACGGTGCTCAAGCTTAAACCTAATGCCTTGCCTTTCAAAGGCAAAATCTTTAAAATTTTAAACATTAAGATTAAGATTCAGAACTGGAGTGAATCGTCCTATGAAGGCTAAATCGGTTAATGATTCAATAACAGAGCAGACTTATCTCATCATGCATAAACACATTAATGGCCATGGCCGACTTTTTGGTGGGCAACTTATGCAGTGGATTGACGAGCTGGCCGGTGTGGTAGCCAGACGTTATTCGCAAAGCAATGTGATTACAGCTGCGGTTGATAATTTGCAATTCAGAAAAGCGGTCTTTCTTAATGATATTCTTGTATTGGTAGGTCGTGTTACTTATGTTGGACGCACGTCTATGGAAGTACGTGTGGACTCCTTTGTTGAGAATCTAGAAGGTAAACGTAGTTTGATTAATCGTGCCTTTCTTGTCATGGTTTCTATTGACGGTAATCATCAACCTCAAGTCTTAGCCCCTATGCTGATTGAGAACGAGATTCAAGAAGCGGAATGGCAGAGCGGTAAGAAGCGCAATGAGCTTAGAAAGCAGCGCCGAAAGGATGGCTATTGAGATTACGTCGTGTTTTTATCAGATTTATCGGTCTTATTTTGATTTTTGCCGCGCTGACCTCCAGCTTATTAACGGCAGTGGACTTTGCGAGCTTTTCAAGGAGCTTTTATGCCCGAAGCTATCGGGATTTGGATACGGCTTCTAAAATCGGAATCAGTCAAGAGGATTTGGATGCTGCGACTGAGCAGCTCTTGTCCTACATTCAGGGAGAGGAGAAAACCCTGGATATTGAAGTTGAGATTGACGCCATCAGTACAGCGCATAAAGTTCCCATGTTCAACCAAAGGGAAGTGGACCATATGCTTGACGTTCAAATACTCTATCTAAAGGCCATCCGGCTTAGAAACATATTAATATCGCTCTGTTTGATTCTGATGACAACTTTTGCGGCTCTGCGAAAAATCTCTCCCTATCGTAAGGATTACCAATATTTTAAACAGGGGTTAATTGGAGGAATCGGTCTATTTACCTTCTTAATCGTCTTAATTGCAGCTTATGCCGCTTTGGATTTTGAAAGTTTTTGGACCAACTTTCATTTGCTTTTCTTCCGTAATGATTTGTGGATTTTGAATCCTTTAACGGATCGCCTCATCATGATGGTGCCCTCGGCCTTTTTTTCGGCCTTAGTCCGTAAAATTATTTTAACGTGTTGCGCGGCTTTATTATTTATAGCTGCTCTGAGCTTGGGGATTACGCAGTATCTGTATAGAATAGATGAAAAGCATCAAACAAAATAAGGAGTTTAGAGATGTTTTGTCTTTTTGATTTGGATGGGACTTTGTTGGATACCCTATTTGATTTAGGAAACAGTCATAATCTTATCCTGAAAGAGAGAGGCCTATCGGAGATATCTATTGATGAATATCGCTATTTGGTGGGCAAAGGTCTTCGAAATTTAAGCCAAGCCGTTTTAAAGCTTAAGGACAAACAATTTTCGGCTCTATCTGCTGAAGAGGCTAAAGCAGCGGTAGAACAACACCTTCAACGCTTTCAAGAAGTGTACGGAGAACAAATGTTACAGACAACAAAGCCTTATAACGGAATTATTGAACTTCTTCATACTTTATTAAATGCCGGTATTGAGAGCGCTGTACTGTCCAATAAGGCGGACCCTTTTACCAAAGTCATCATAGCCCACTACTTTCCCGATTATCCTTTCCTCTTTGTGGAGGGAATGAACCAAAAGTGGCCCAGAAAGCCGGATGCAAGTTTCGCCCTGAAACTCTGTAAAGATTTCGGGAAAAAACCTTCAGATACCTATTTTATCGGTGACACATCAACGGATATGCAAACGGCTAAGAATGCAGGTTTTCATGCGGTAGGCGTTACTTGGGGTTTTCGTGATAGAGCTGAGCTGTTATCGCATGGAGCAGACTTTATTGTTGATACGGCCGATGAATTATCAGAATTACTGTTGAAACAAGCGCAATGATTCAAGTTCACTTATCGGAACATGGAGAGCAAAAGATTAAACGTGACGGTTTACGTGACTTGTTGCGACTGTTTTTTGGCGCTGCGCGCTTTAGTGCGGTAAGGAGCGCTTTGCTCAGCTATGAAGCGGGACCGGACAGACAGCTGTTCTGCGGTTTTACAGAAAAGAATGCTTTTGCCTATGAAGTTTTTGAGCCGGATTCTTTAGAAGCAATCAAAGGACAGATTTTGAAGGGCACTGTCCCGGCCGAGCGAGCAGGAGCCTTTTTACCTATTGAGGTTGAAGAAGCGGGCAAGCTAAAACAACGTAAGTTGAAGCGCTGCGTTTATAAGTGCTTGATTAAAATGACCGGAAAGACTTTTCCTTGGGGTTCTCTGAGCGGTATAAGACCCACTTATTTAGCCTCGGAATATCTTGATGCGGGAATGAGTAAAGAACAGAGCGCGAAGGCTCTTGCAGAGAATTATG
>CAYFRY010000053.1:0-2473 GCA_964345665.1 uncultured Oscillospiraceae bacterium | reverse complement strand
CGAGAAAGCGCAGTTGGCTACAGAAGTGGCGGTGCTTGAACGTGAAATTATCATGCAACAAGATCCAAAGGGTCTGCATCTTTATATTCATGTGCCGTTCTGCCGCACTCGATGTTCTTACTGTTCTTTTACCTATCCCGATGCGATTAACCCCGGCGAAGAGGTCTTGAAAGACTATTTAAAGGCACTTCTTCTGGAATTGGAGGCCGTTTTACAAGGTTTGGACTGTTCAATTAACAGTCTCTATATTGGAGGCGGTACCCCCGGTATTTTATCATCGGCACAACTAAAACGCCTTTTTACAGCCCTGCATCGCTTCTTGGATTTAAAATCATGTCCTGAAATCACTTTTGAATCGGGGCGTTCAGACAGTCTGGATTCGGATAAACTGGCTTTACTCAAATATTTCGGTGTAACAAGGCTTTGTATCAATCCTCAAAGCATGCAAAGCAAGACTCTAAAACGTATCGCCAGGCCGGATACGCCTGAAATGGTGAAGGAGACCTTCCGACTGGCCAGACGATTGGGTTTTGAAAATATTAATATGGATTTGATAGCAGGTTTAAGCGATGAGAATAGAGCGGATTTTTTAGATAGCCTTAATCAGGTGATGGAACTGGACCCTGAGAGCATTACAGTACATAGTTTAGCAAGAAAACAAAACTCAAATTTAGATTTGGTGATTAAGTCGGAAAGGAAGGGAGAAAGCCTAACCGAGCAGCAGGATGCTCAAAATCTGATTTCGGCTCTGGGGGATCCGAGCCGGGCGCTTGAAGAGATGCTTCAATCGGCGTATGAGCGGCTGACTGCAGGCGGATACCGACCCTATTACCTATATCGTCATAAAGATGGAGTGGGTGGCTTAGAAAATGTGGGCTATGCCAAAGGGAACCATGCCTGTATCTACAATGTCTGTATGATGGCCGACGCCCAGTCCATTATGGCTTTCGGCGCATCCGCTATCAGTAAACGCGTTGGAAGTTCTCGAACGGAACGCTTTCCCAATCAGCGTATGGTTTATGAATACATACGAAAACTCCGTGAACAAATCGAGCTGAAGCGAAAAGTTTTTTCGGCTTACTATAAAAGGGAAGCTGAATGATTAAATTTTTTTAAAATCATGACTATAACTTGAGCAAAACGAGTCTTACCGCTAGAATTGACATACACCCACCCGGACGAAAGTGAGTATGCTGTGTGTCAGTTCATCATCAAAGTTCTCAAGCTCTAATGAATCAAAATTTTATTTTGATCGGTATGCCTGCTTCCGGTAAATCTTCTTTGGGCAGAAGGCTGGCCAAACACCTTGGTCTACGTTTTGTGGATACGGATGAGCTTTTGAAGAGGGAAACCGGTCAGACCCCGGGGAGCCTGTTTTCTGACAAGAGTTTTGAAGAATCTGTTCGTATTGAAGAGGAGATGATTTTACAGTTGCGTGGGCAAGGCATGATCATAGCAACAGGAGGCTCGGTCGTTTACGGAAAAATGGCGATGCTTCACCTGCAGAAAATGGGTACTGTGATTTACTTGGACGATTCGCTGCATAAGATTAGGCAGCGTGTTGGCGGCTTAAAAGAACGCGGTGTTATTTTACGCCCTGGCCAAAGCTTTGAAGCCCTTTATCACGAACGTTCACGCCTATATAGGCGTTATGCTGATATCATTTTTAATAACAGAAGATTAAGCCCGGCCAAAGCCGCGCGCTTATTGAGCTACTTTATTCGATTTATGGAAACGTAGGCCGTGCGCAAGCAGTAATAGGAGCAGGCCAAATATGGCTAAATTGAATTATTTTGCAATTATTGACGTCGGATCAAACGAATTGCAGATGAAAATCGCCGAGTATACGGCGTCTTCAGGCGGGCGATTGCGGGTGGTAGAGCATCTGAGAGGAGCACTGGCACTTGGAGAAGACACTTACGAAACAGGATCCATCAGTGATTTTTTTATTCGTCGTACCATTGATATTTTACTGGGATTTAAACGAAAACTGACGGAATACGGTATTAGTTCTTGTCGCGTAGTAGGTACATCGGCGGTAAGAGAAGCGAACAACCGTGACTATGTTCTTAATCGTGTTTATCAAGCGACCGGTTTTCACATTGAAATTCTGGACCATGCGATGGAAAGTGCTTGGCGCATCATCTCCATGCTGGAATCCTTGAAGTCTTTTCCTGGACTCGAGACTCAAAATCTTCAGGTTGTTGACATAGGTGCCGGTTCTGTACACTTGAGTTACTTTGCCAAAGGACAGCTTATCTATTCTCAAAGTGCCTTGCTCGGTGCCCTGCGTATGGCCGGCTTGATAGAGCAACTTAAACTTAGCGCAAGAAAACCTCTTCGCACCTTTGAGCAATTGCTTGATGTAGAGCTCAGTGAAATTAAAGACAGCCAGGAGCAGGCTAAACAGGCCGATGCTTTAGTGATTATCGGTAATGAAAGTCAATACATCAAGCGTATCGCTAAGTTGAAA
>CAYFRY010000052.1:2108-7585 GCA_964345665.1 uncultured Oscillospiraceae bacterium | reverse complement strand
AGGCGAAAGTCCCTTTGGTACCCGTGTTTTTGGACGGAGGCTATAATATTTTTAACCGGCAAATGCCTTTGCCTTCCCTGTTTAATCCGATTACCAAAAAACGTCACCGGCTGATTATCACTTTCGGTAAGCCTATGAACCCCACGGATTATGAAAATACGAAGGTAATGAATCAAGCCCTTTCCGACTGGCTGCATGAGGCTTTTGCCAATAAAGAAATTCCGAATGTCAGAATGAAAAAGGGGAAAGTCGTTAAGGCCTGATTATTCAAAATCTCCTAATGCCTCGTATACGAGAGCCCGCGGTATGCAAAGCCGAAGGGCTTTTTCTTTGACCCGAAAGCGAATACTCCGACTATAAAGCAGCTCGCCATCGTAGGTAATGACCAAAGCTTTGTCCGAATCCGCGGAATGCAGTTCCCCTCCTCGAGCCGAAAACATGCGTAATACATCCGACTTTTGTGCCGTTCCCTTTCTATACGCGCCAATCAGTTTGGCAATTTTCCCAAGGCCGACCGGCTTGGAAATCGCCAATTCAGCCACGCCGTCCTGAAGATTCATAAACGGATTAGGCTGAAATCCGCCACCGTAGTAGCGCGCATTGGCCAAGGCGACAAGAGAATAGTCTAAGCTTCCTTTGATGCGCTCTACCTTGCTTTGCCTTGCAAGTTTCGAAGATTGGCTCAATGTAGCCTCTTCCCACAGGCAACCTTCCAGTTGATAGTGCAGTTTGTAACGCTTTTTCATAAAGAGAGAGGGCAAAACAGCGAGCACATAAGACATCTTCCCAAGACCGGGAATAAGACGAACTAATTTCGTCGCCCGGAGCGCCACCTCCGAATCAAAACCGATGGACATGACATTGACAAAGTGGCGCTCTTCTCCGCGCTCATCCGTAAAAGCGATGGCATCACAAAAATAATGGCTGAATTCCGGCCAGCCCTGCTCCTCTTTGTGCATTTGTTCATCATCCAGCCCCAGAGCAGCCAGTATATCCGTGTTATGGGAATGTTCGATTCGGTAGATAGATTTGGCAAAATCATTACCGCTCCCAAAAGGCAAGATAAGCATACCCGCTTCGGTTCCCACCAGTCCTTGAGCGACATCATTCACGGTACCGTCACCGCCACAGGCTGCGACAATCAGTTCTTTTCCATTGGTCTTCGCAAGTTCACGACAAAGCCCTTGACTGCTCTTACCTTCCGTGTCGCGATAAACCCGGATATCTTTAATTTTCGTCTTTTCCGACGTCGCTTGCATGTGTAGGACACAAAACTGTGCTCGGCTCGCTTCATCAAGCACTCTTTCGAGCATACCGTTGGCTTTTCCTTTATGGCGCAATCTTTCTATGAGGGCATGACTTTTGCCATTACCGGCCACCGGATTGATGATAAAGACTAGAAGCATCGTTTCCTCAGTAATTTTCTATGCGGATCAGAGATGGTCCGCCAACTTGTTTTTTATAATATAATCAACAACATCATTAATGTCATGCATACGTTCCGAGAGCTCGTCTGATATTTCAGTCTTAAAAAGGCGCTCCAAATCAACAATGACCTCAATGATAGCTAAGGAATCCAGGCAAAGGTCCGTAATAAAATTACTGCTCAGACTAATCTCATCCGCTGCAATGCCGGTCGCTTGGGAGACGATATTCGTCACAGTACGTATCAGCTCTTTTCTAGTCATTCTTCTCACCTTTTTTCCCCGCGAGCAAGCCTGCTTCGCGCTCCTTGATTTTGCGTGATTTGTAATCCAAATACTGCTCCATCATAAAAGCATTAATGTTCGTTAAATACTCATAGAACATCCGTTGTTCCTCTTCGGTGGTGTTGGCCAAGGCTCTTTGCGTTAAAACACGATTGAACTTGCTGAATAATCTTAAAGCAATCTGGCCTTCTCTCGTTAAACTCAACAATACCCGGCGCTGATCATCGGCCGCTCTTTGTCTCGAAACGTATTTTTTCTTAACCAGCTTGTTAATCGCCACCGTCAAGGTTCCCAGAGTGATGCGCAATTCCTGTGCCGTTTCACCCATGGTTTTTTCGCCGTGCAAACCGATTGCTTTAAGCGTCCGCAACTCATTTCGGCTCAGATTACGAAAGCGCCCATCCTGTAAAGCCGCTTCCGTCGTCAAAACAAGTTTTTCATGCAAGTCTAAAAACAGTTCCAGTAAAGCTTCTTGATTTTCGTTCTTTGTCACTGTCCCTCCCGATCTAACAGATTGAGGCGGCAAATGCCGCCCCAAGTTGTTTCATGCAATAGTTTAGCCTTGAATCAAGCGAACGACTTCTCGTGCAATCGCCAGTTCTTCGTTGGTCGGAATAACCAGAACTTTAACCTTGGAATCAGGTAAGCTCAGATCCGCATCACCTCTGGATGTTGCGTTTTTCTCAAAGTCAAACTTGACACCCAGGAATTCCAAGCCACGCATGGCTCTGTCTCTGACTTCCGGTGTATTCTCACCGATACCTGCGGTGAAGACAATGACGTCAAGGCCACCCATAGCCGCAGCATAAGATCCGATGAATTTTTTGACCTGGTAGCCGAAAACGTCAAGGGCTAAAATGGCGCGCTTATGGCCGTCTTTCTCACCTTGGCACAGGTCTCTGAAATCCGATCCTAGACCCGAAATGCCGAGAACACCGGATTCTTTATTCATCACGCGATCCGCTTCTTTTACACTGCTCAACACACCCTTTTCCAAGAGATAGCTGATAATGGCAATGTCGATGTCACCGCAACGGGTACCCATAGGAAGACCTGCGATGGGCGTCATGCCCATGCTGGTGTCTACCGATACACCACCGTTAACGGCCGCAATGGAAGAGCCGTTACCGAGGTGGCAGGTCACAATTTTCAAATCTTTAATGTCTTTACCCAGTATTTCCGCCGCACGTTTGGACACAAAATCGTGAGAGGTACCATGGAAGCCGTAGCGACGTACGTTATGGTCACGATAGTATTTATAGGGCAAACCGTAAATATAGGCTTGCTGCGGCATGGTTTGATGGAAAGCGGTATCGAAGACGGCTACTTGAGGAGTACCCGGCATAGCGGCCTCGCAAGCTAGAATACCTGTCATGTTGGCCGGGTTGTGGAGCGGAGCCAAGTCATAAACACTGCGAATAGCGTCTTTGACTTCTTCGTTAATGATGGCGGAGGAAGCGAACTTCTCGCCACCATGGACGACACGGTGACCTACTGCATCAATTTCGGACATATCTTTAATGACACCGGCTTTTTCCGAGGTTAGAATTTCAATGACACGCTTAACCGCATCTTTGTGATCTTTCAGCACAAAATCGAAACTTACGGCATCACGACCCGTGACCGTGTGTTTGATAAAAGAGGCGTCGATCCCGATACGTTCGCAGTTTCCTTTAGCCAATAAGGATTTACTCTCACTGTCCAGTAATTGATATTTCAGAGATGAACTACCGGCATTAATAACTAAAATTTTCATGATTTCTTTACTCCTCTGTTTTCCTCTTCCTTATGCCTGAGCCTGTACGGATGTAATGGCCACGACACCCACGATATCGTCTGCCGAGCAGCCTCTGGAAAGGTCGTTAACCGGACGGGCGATGCCTTGCGTTAAGGGGCCATAGGCTTCCGCTTTGGCGAGGCGCTCAACCAATTTATAGCCGATATTACCCGCATTGAGATCCGGGAAAATGAGGACATTGGCCTTGCCGGCTACCGTGCTGTTCGGTGCTTTGGACTTACCGACCGAGGGAACAATGGCCGCATCCAATTGCATCTCGCCGTCCAATGCCAATTCGGGCGCCTTCTCTTTCGCCAGACGAGTAGCCTCGATGACTTTTTCGGTCAATTCGCTTTTCGCACTGCCCATAGTGGAGTAGGAAAGCATCGCCACTTTAGGCTCTTCACCAGTGAGTTGTTTAAACGATTTGGCAGAGGAAAGCGCAATTTCAGAAAGCGCATCCGCATCGGGGTTTTCCACTAAGCCGGAATCAGAAAAGACGAAAAGGCCGTTATGACCGAAATCACAGTCCGGTACATCCATCAAGAAGAAGGAGGAAACCAACTTAGTGCCCGGAGCGGTTTTCAGAATCTGCAGGGCGGGTCTGAGCGTATTGGCGGTACTGTTGACCGCACCGGCAACCATGCCGTCCGCCGCACCCATCTTGATCATCATCACGGCAAAAAACAAAGGATCGAGCATCATTTCACGTGCTTTTTCAATCGTCACTCCCTTATGTTTACGCAATTCGTAGAAAGCATTCGCATAAGCTTCTTTATCGGCAAACGTATCAGGGTTGACCATCTTCGCCTTGGAGATATCCCAAGCACCGGCTGCTTCCTTGATCTTGTCCTCATCACCTATTAATACGATGTCGGCAATATCTTTTTCATAAATTTTCGCAGTCGCCTCCAGAACACGGATATCATAAGATTCCGGCAAAACAACTGTCTTTTTGTCGCCTCTGGCTTTAGCCATGACTGTCTCGATAAAGCTCATAAATCTACCTCTTTCCTCTTTTAATTGTATTTTTTATCACATCACATCTTCGCCCTTCACAAACAGACTGCAAACAGGCTTTAATAATTCGAATCAAAATGCCTTTGTTATCTTAAAATAGTATAGCGATTGAGCCTAAAAAGTTCAATCATCAAAGTAATTTACAGCTTGCTCTTTTCTATATTTATGGGAGGATTAAAGGAACATTTTGTTCCTTTTTTCGTCCGCTTGCCACGACCGCCGAAAGGACCCGAACCGCACCGGCAAAAGTAAGAGTCTCCGTTGCTGAAAAGAGAGTCGCACCCGAAGTCAAAATGTCATCCACCAGAATGACGCTTAAGCCTCGAAGGGATTGATTCGAGCGAAAAACACCTTTTACATTCTCATAGCGTTGCGAATACTCCAATTCGCTTTGGCGGGGACGTTCCTCCGCTTTAATAAGCAAGTCAAGATAGCTTAAGTCAAGCCTTCTCGCTGCGGATTTCGCCAAAGCGGCCGCTTGGTTATATCCTCTTTGCCTTTCTCTTTTTAGGCTCAGTGGAAGTGAGGTTACGACCCACTCCGCTTTCTTTTCTTGAATCTCTTTTTTAATCATATCACCCAGTATCTCTCCAAGTACTTTGGCATTTACCAATTGCCCGCTGAACTTCAAGCTCCTGAGTAAAAAGGGTATCGGAGCCCTGTAGTGAAAGGCACAAAGGCAATAGTTTTCCTTTAAGATTGACCTTTCTTCCTCTGAACTTAAAAGCTTGAATCTCCAAGATAATAGCGGCAGCCTCCTTTCTTCTTCTTTTCTCCAAGGCATGGAAGCCGAACAAGCAGGACAAAGTCCACTGTATGGGGTTCTTTCACCTGTCTTTTTCCCACAGATAAGACAAAGCGCCGGGAACAAACTTTGCCCCAAGCGCTCTTTAATATTCATGACATTCTTATTTCGTTCAGCCTTACACATCGGCACCCGCTTTAAGCATCAATACCCGCCAAGCGAACTT
>CAYFRY010000052.1:762-1979 GCA_964345665.1 uncultured Oscillospiraceae bacterium | reverse complement strand
ACCTTGTCCAATTTTTCCCAGGGCAAATCCAAGTCATTGCGCCCGAAATGTCCGTAGCTGGCCGTCTGTTTGTAAATAGGACGGCGCAAGTCCAATTCGCGAATAATCGCTGCCGGAGTGATAGGGAAGAATCTTTTAATCCAATCCACCAGCTTCTCGTCCGATACAAGGCCCGTGCCGAAAGTCTCCACATGGATAGAAACAGGTTTCGCTACACCTATCGAATAAGCCAGCTGAATCTGCAATCGACTGGCGGCACCGGCTGCCACCAAGTTTTTAGCGATGTAACGGGCCGCATAAGAAGCGGAGCGATCTACCTTCGTGGGGTCCTTGCCGGAAAAGGCGCCTCCCCCGTGTGCCGCCACACCACCATAGGTATCCACAATGATTTTTCTCCCCGTAAGGCCCGCATCTCCCTGAGGCCCGCCGACAACAAAGCGTCCGGTCGGATTAATATAGATTTTTGTTTTATCACTCAAAAGTGCTTCGGGAATAACCGGGTCAATCACTTCTCTTATGATATCTCTATGTAAATCTTCCTGAGCATAAGAAGGGTCATGCTGACTTGAAATCACAAGGGTATCCACCGCAACCGGCCTATGCCCCTCATACTCCACTGTAATTTGGGCCTTACCATCCGGACGAAGCAAGGGAAGGGTCCCGTTCTTACGCACCGCACTCAGTTGCCTGCACAATTTGTGAGCCAAATCTATAGTAAGAGGCATGTAAGAATCGGTCTCATCGCAGGCAAAACCGAACATCATGCCTTGGTCTCCTGCACCGGTTTCCAAGTCAAGATCCGAACTCCCCTCGCTCTCCATACGGTTTTCCAGTGCTCTATTAACGCCTTGCGCAATGTCGGGAGATTGATCGCTGATCGATGTGAGCACCGCACAGGTATCCGCATCGAAACCGTATTTGGCTCGATCATAACCCACCTCTCGGACGGTTTGGCGAACCGTGCCTTGAATATCAACGTAAGCTTCCGTGCTCACTTCACCGGTCACAAAGACAAAACCTGTTGTACAGATACATTCACATGCCACCCTGGCCTGAGGATCCTGCCTCAAAATCTCATCCAAAATCGCATCTGAAATCTGGTCACAAAGCTTATCGGGATGTCCTTCCGTGACTGATTCGCTGGTAAAAAATCTTTTAATACGGTGTCGATTAATAGAATTTATAAAGAACTGGAATATTCCAGTTCTTTATGCTAT
>CAYFRY010000052.1:0-752 GCA_964345665.1 uncultured Oscillospiraceae bacterium | reverse complement strand
TGATGAAAATAGTTTTCTATGCTTATCATTCGTTTGTTTTTTCATTTTCAGTACAAACCTTTCTCAAACTAAAAAAGCCGTATCCACAACCTGTAGACACGACATTATCGTAAAAACCTCATCTGCCAGGCAATGCTGTCGGACTTGGCACCGTTGCCGTTTGGCCGGTTGCCGGACTTCATAGGGCCGAATCCCTCCGTCGCTCTTGATAAGCGCTATTCAATTGACAGTTATCTTAGCACAGGATACAGACCGAGACAAGGGGACCTTACACGCTGACGTTGATTTGAAGTTGATTGCGTAGGGCAAAACAGCGGTAACTTTGATTGAAGCTAGCCTCCGAAGTGTTTTACACCCGCTGTTCTTTGGCTGATTTTAGGCAAAAAAAGACTCAAAAGCGAAAAGATTCCGTTTTTTAAGAGTCGGCTGAGGCTGTACGCTTGGGTCAATAAAAACGGAGGACTATCTTATGCGTGACGTCATCATATTAGATAAAGAAGAGGCTTATACCCAAGCCCTCAGTCGCTATTTACAAAGCAGTTTTACCACAGTGGCTTGGCATCCGATGACAAGTCTGAAAGAGCTTTACCGATTCATCGATTCAAGAAAGAACAAACCTTTTGCCCTGCTTTACAACAGTTCTCAGTTTCCTGATTGGAAGCCCCCCTGGACTTGCCACACTTTGGTTTTACGAGAAAAGCCGCTTTATGAAGAAATCTTTCACACACCCCTTCCCTCGTCCCTACAAGTAC
>CAYFRY010000051.1:6721-7667 GCA_964345665.1 uncultured Oscillospiraceae bacterium | reverse complement strand
CTGCCGAAAGTGCCTGCGGCGGAACGTATTGATATTGATGAGAATTCTGTTATCAGCGGTTTGTTTTAGTTAGAATTGAAAAATGAGATAAGAGAACCATGAGCTTTAAAGAGATGACGATTGATCGCTATGTGAAAGAACTGGCTTCTTCAGCGCCTGTACCGGGTGGCGGAGGCAGCTCCGGTCTGATTGCCGGTGTTGCGGCCGCCTTGGCCAACATGGTCGGCAGTTTGACCCTCGGTAAAAAGAAGTATGCTGCCGTTGAGGCGGAAGTTTTAGAAATCAAGGAGGAGCTCAATCGCTTACAGGAAGAACTCTTGGATTGTATGGATGCCGATGCCGAGGTTTTTATGCCCTTGACAACAGCGTATTCTTTGCCGAAAAATACGGAAGCCGAACAGAAATACAAGGAGAAGGTTTTGGAAGACGCGCTTACTTTGGCGGTAAGTGTTCCGTTAAAGGTCTTGGAGAAGGCCTGTGCGACCATGAGGCTTACTGCACGTATCGGTGAGATCGGCTCTGTTTTGGCCATCAGCGATGCGGCCTGTGCAGCCTGTACCTTAAAGGCGGCTATGCAAGCCGCAGCGGTTAATGTCTACATTAATACGGGTATGATGAAAGATAGTGTGCGTGCCGCCGATTTCAATCAGCAGGTTTCGGATTTGTTGGATGAGCATTCGCCTTTAGCGGATAAGGTATATGAAAATATCGTCAAACGCGTGAAGAAAGAGCTGTGAGCGAGGAATAAATATGTCAGTTAAATTGTTAGGTAAAGAAGTGGCCGAGGCGCTTAGTGCACGTCTTTTGAGAGAGATTGAAGAGTTGAAAGAAGAAGGTCTCACACCTTGCTTAGCCGTTGTGCGCGTGGGCCATTCAGAAGATGATCTTGCTTATGAGAGAAGTATATTAAGACGTTGTGAGACATTGGGCATTCAAGTGAAGATTT
>CAYFRY010000051.1:0-6711 GCA_964345665.1 uncultured Oscillospiraceae bacterium | reverse complement strand
CCTGTATCGAACAAATCAACCATGAGCCAAGCATTCATGGTTGTTTGATTTTCAGACCTTTACCGAAGCATATTGATGATGAGCGTATTTGTGAAAGCCTGGCACCGTCTAAAGATATTGACGGCATCAGCAGCAGTTCCATGGCAGATGTTTACGCGGGAAGTCAAAGAGCTTTTGCCCCTTGTACGGCGCAGGCCTGTATTGAACTTTTAGATTATTATGGGATTGAGTTGGAGGGAAAACGCGTGACCGTCATAGGCCGCAGCTTTGTGATCGGAAAACCGGTGGCCATGCTCTTGCTGGAGCGAAATGCCACCTTAAAAATTTGCCACTCTCGCACCAAAAATCTGGCGGATGAATGTCGTGATGCGGATATTTTGATTGCTGCAGCCGGGAAGGCGGGTGTTGTGGACGGATCTTTTGTCTCCGAGGGTCAAGTTGTTATTGATGTAGGGATTAATGTGGATGAAGAGGGCAATCTCTGCGGTGATGTGAAAACGGCAGAGGTGGCTCCATTAGTAGCGGCCTATACACCGGTTCCCGGTGGTGTGGGTACGGTTACCACGACCGTTTTACTCAAACATGTGGTGGAAGCGGCGAAACGAACGCTCAGTTAATCAGGACGCACGCTAAACCCATCAATAAGACCTTTATTTAAGTTGAGGAGGAAGAGATGGAAACAATTATTATTTTTATTATTGCCATTTTCGCAACGACGGTCGGCGCCATTTCCGGTGTAGGCGGTGGTGTCATCATGAAACCGGTTATTGATGCCATAACTTCAACTATGCTGCAAGAAACGATCACTTTCTTAAGCGGCTGTACGGTTTTAGCCATGTCCTTTGTGACCCTTTTTAAGAGTCGAAGCGTCATGAAGAATTACGATAAGAGCCGCGCTCCTTGGCTAGCTTTCGGTGCCGTTTTCGGCGGCATTGTTGGTAAAGAACTTTTCAATCTTCTTAAGGAGAGTGCGTCCAACGATGCCGGTATTTCACTGGTTCAAAATATCATTATGGTATTTTTGACGGCCGCAGTTCTGCTTTATATGTTAAAAAAAGATAGAATCAAAACTTTCCGGTTTAAAGGGTGGCCACTCAGTGTCGGTATCGGTTTCTTTCTCGGCATTGCCTCCTCTTTTTTGGGGATTGGCGGCGGTCCTATCAATTTGGTGGTGCTCTACTTTTTCTTTTCTTTGGAAACCAAAGAGGCCGCTTGGAACTCTATTTTCATTATTCTTTTTTCTCAAAGCGCCAGCTTTATCTCCAGCCTGATTAAAGGCCTGCCACCTTTTGACAGCCTTACTATGCTTGTCATGGTAGTCGGCGGTATAGCCGGAGGTTTTATCGGAAGCGTTTTTTCAAAGAAAATGTCAGCCAGACAGGTTGATAAACTTTTCATCGGTGTTATTTTGCTCATCATTTTGATTTCGATTTATAACGTTTATAAGTTTTCCTAAAACGAATTTTTAAGAATAGTTGAGAAACTCGAAAAGGAGTCGTAACAATGTCTAAGCGAACCGCTCTATATGAAAGACACTTGGAACTCAAGGCAAGCCTGGTGGATTTTGCCGGCTATGAACTTCCCATTCAATACCCTAGCGGGGTGCTAAAAGAGCACTTGGCCGTAAGAGAAGAGGTAGGTGTTTTTGATGTTTCGCACATGGGTGAAGCGCTTGTCGAAGGGCCGGCGGCGCCGGAGTACCTCAATAAGGTTTTAAGTAATCGTATGGAAAGCCTTGAACCCGGGCGTATGCGTTATGCTTTATTGCTTAATGAAACGGGTGGTTGTGTAGATGATCTGTTGGTTTATTGCTTAAGTTCCGAGCGTTACATGTTGGTACTGAATGCGAGTAATAAAGATAAAGACATAGCCCATTTAAAAAAATACCTGATGGAGGGAGTAAGTCTTCGTGATATCTCGGATGAGGTAAGCCAAATTGCCGTTCAGGGCCCTGATGCTATCTCCTTGATTTCAAAATTCATGGATGCTTCGGATATCCCTACGAAATACTATGCTTTCACAGCAGAAACGAGAGTAGCGGGCCAGCCTTGCCTCCTCAGCCGAAACGGTTATACGGGTGAGGACGGTGTTGAAATCTACGGATCACATGAGGCTATTGTAGCTATTCATAAGGCGTTGGTACAGGCCGGTGCCCTGCCTTGCGGTCTGGGTGCCAGAGACACGCTTCGCCTGGAAGCGGGTATGCCGCTCTACGGCCATGAGTTGGGCGAAGCTCTCTCTCCTATTGATGCAGGTTTAGGCCTGTTCATAAAAATGGATAAAGAGGATTTTGTCGGGAAAGCAGCTCAAACTGCACATGTGAGTACCCAAAAACGTGTTGGTCTACGCATGACAGGAAGAGGGATTGCCAGAGAAAACAGTTCTGTCTATGTGGGCGATGAACTTGTCGGTGTAGTGACGTCGGGCACGCAGTTGCCCTTCCTGAAATTCGCCGGTGCAATGGCCTTCCTTGACTTGGCCTATACGGATTTGGGGACGCAAGTTGACGTAGATGTAAGAGGCAGAAGAGTAGCAGCCGAAGTCGTTGCTCTGCCTTTTTATAAAAGATCTTAATTATTGGATGAGAGGACGATGGGCGTTAAGAAATGCACGGTAGCACGTGAATGGATCGAGCTATTGGAGGACGGAACCGAATGGGTCGGTCTTTCGGAACATGCCGTTGATGAATTAGGCGATATCGTTTTTGTGAGTCTCGGTGAAGAGGGTGATGTCCTTACGGCCGGAGAAGCCTTCGGAGACATTGAGTCGGTCAAAGCGGTTAGTGAAATCAATGCACCGGTAGATGGCGTCATTGAAGAGATTAATGAAGTTTTGCTGGATCAGCCTGAACTGATTAATGATAATCCTTTGGAAACTTGGTTGGTCAGATTGAGCGATATTGGTGACTTGTCCGATTTAATGGACGAGGATGCCTATTTTGAAAGCATCGGGGAATGATGAATGGCAGACTATATCGTTAATAGCCCCGCCGAACAAGAGTTGATGTTGGCGCGTATAGGCGCGAAAACGGTGGATGATTTTTTCACTGTTTTGCCGGAGAATGAGCGCATACAGGATGAACTTAATCTGGCAAGCGGACAAAGCGAAATAGAAGTTTTGGCAGATATGGAAGCTTTGGCGGATGAAAATACTGTTTTTAAAAGTATTTTCAGAGGAGCGGGCGCTTATAAACACGCGATTCCTTCGGCTGTCCATCATCTTGCTTCACGCAGTGAGTTTGTGACGGCCTATACGCCTTATCAGGCGGAAATGGCGCAAGGGACCTTACAGGTCATTTTTGAGTTCCAGACCAACATATCCGAGCTGACGGGGCTGCCGATCGCCAATGCTTCTGTCTATGACGGCGCGACTGCCGCAGGGGAAGCGATTCTGATGTTGGCCGATCGTAAACGAAAGCATTTCCTTTTGGCCAAAAGTTTAAACCCGGCTGTTTTAGAGGTCGCGAAAACTTATTGTATAGCTGCGAATTATACGTATGACTTGATTGATTTGAAAGAAGGCAAAGCCTCCCCGGCTGACTTGGAAGCGAAGTTGAGTAAGGAAGTTGCCGCGGTTTTAATGGACCAGATCAACTATTTCGGCCTGTTTGAGGACGTTGCAACGGTTGAAAAACTTACTCATGCGCAAGGGGCCAAGTTAATCTTGTCTATTAACCCTATAGCGGCTGCAATTTTACCTTCGGCAGCCGATTTGGGTGCGGATGTCGCCGTCGGGGAAGGTCAGCCCTTGGGGATACCGCTATCTTTTGGCGGTCCTTATTTGGGTTTTATTGCCTGTACCAAAGCGGAAATGCGAAAAATTCCGGGCAGAATTGTGGGGCAGACCAAGGATCTCGAAGGCAAGACAGCCTACGTCTTAACACTTCAGGCACGCGAGCAACACATTCGTCGTGAAAAGGCTATTTCTTCTATTTGCTCCAATCAGGCTTTAATGGCTGTTAGAGCTGCTATCTATCTGGCCTTAATGGGAAACAGGGGGCTTAGCGAAGTCGCTCAGCGCTGCGTCAATAATGCCCATTATTTAGCGGATAAACTCCTAGAGACCGGTGCCTTTGAACTTGTCTTTGAAGGAGAGTTTTTCCATGAGTTTGTGCTTCGCTCCAAGGCGGATACTATAAGCATTGAAAAACTCCTGATGGAGAAAGGTATTTTATCGGGTCTTCCGCTCAGTGAGCACGAGATGCTCTGGTGTTGCACGGAATGTAATAGCCGTTCTGAAATGGACCGAGTTGTAAACTTGCTGAAGGAGGGCGGACTATGCTGATTTTTGAAAAGAGTCGCGAAGGTCGAGCAGCCTATCAGTTACCGAGTTCGGATGTTCCGGTTTATGATTTAGGGACGAAGCGAGGGCTTGTCGCTAAGTTGCCTGAACTCAGTGAAATGGATGTCGTACGCCATTACACGCGTCTGACTCGTGATATCTATAGTGTGGACTACGGTTTTTATCCTTTGGGCTCTTGTACCATGAAGTACAACCCTAAGATTAATGAGGATGTGGCCGCCTTACGCGGTTTTACGGGTCTGCATCCCTTACAGCCGGAAGCGACTTGCCAAGGGGCCATTAAGATCTTGGAGCAAGCCGAGCAAGTCTTTTCCGAAATATGCGGTATGGATGCCTTTACCTTTCAGCCTGCTGCCGGTGCCCAGGGTGAATTTACCGCCTTGCTCATCATCAAAGCCTATCACGCGAGTCGTGGCGACACAGCGCGGACAGAAGTCATCGTACCGGACAGTGCGCATGGAACCAACCCGGCCAGTGCCAATATGGCAGGCTTTGACGTTGTTGAAGTGAAAAGTACGGAGGGCGGTTTGGTGGATGTGGAGGCTCTGCGCAGCTTGGTGAGCGAGAAAACGGCCGCTCTGATGTTAACTAATCCAAACACGCTCGGGCTTTTTGAAAAAGATATCCTTGACATTGGAGCTATTGTCCATGAGGTCGGTGGTCTACTCTATTATGACGGAGCTAACCTTAATGCCATTATGGGCCAAATTCGTCCGGGTGACATGGGCTTTGATGCCGTGCATCTGAATCTTCATAAAACCTTTTCTACACCTCATGGCGGCGGTGGCCCCGGAAGCGGCGCGGTTGGTGTCAAAGCGTTCTTGAAAGAATTTTTACCGGCTCCATGGCCCCGGAATAGCACTTTTACCACACCGGAAAAGAGCATCGGAAGATTGAAGCAGTTTTACGGTAACTACTTGGTGGTGCTCCGTGCGCTCAGCTATGTGAAGAGCTTAGGGCGTGAGGGAGTTAAAACAAGCAGTGCTCAAGCGGTCCTTAATGCGAATTATCTGAAAGCTTTGCTTGAAGATATCTTTGAGTGTGAAGAGGGCTATTGTATGCATGAGTTTACTGTAAGCTGCAGCAAAATAAAGTCCGAAACCGGTGTCAGTGCTTTAGATATCGCCAAAGCCATGATTGACTACGGTGTGCATCCGCCGACGATGTACTTTCCCTTAGTCGTGAAAGAAGCCTTGATGTTTGAGCCTACGGAAACCGAAAGTATCGATACGTTGAATGCCGTAAGTGATCTCTTACATGAAATTATCAAAACGGCCTATGAAAACCCACAGCGCTTACATGAGGCGCCTGTTAAACAGCGAATACGTCGGGTGGATGAGGTCGAAGCCGCACGTAAACCCATACTGCGCTATGATTTTTCTGTTGAGGAAAAATCATCAAATTAAGCGGAAATGTTTTAACGCTTTCATAATGCCGTCGTTGTCTTCGTCATCCGTGACGTAGTCAGCGGCGGCTTTTACATCGTCATTCGCATTTCCCATGGCCACTCCGATTCCGGCTGCTTTCAACATGCTGATGTCATTACCTCCATCTCCTATGGCCATGCTCTGTTTCGGATCAATACCGAAATACTCACAGACCTCAATCAGAGCCGTGTGCTTACCCAAGCCTTTTAATACAACATCAAAGAACATGTCGTCCCAGCGTGTACCTTCTAAATTCCTTGCCTTTGAAAGCAGTTCTATTTCGCCTTCCGGATCCAGAAACACAGAAGCGGCATAGACCGGCTCTTCTAAAGCACGAAGCGGGTCGTCCACTCTGGGCATGGGAATATTGTGTGTTGCTACTTCCGCAAGAATTTGATCGTTTACGTAGTTTACAAAATAACCGTCTTCCACTACAAAATAGACCGGTGCGATTTTCTTAAGGGCAAAATCCACCAATAAGCGCACGTCTTCTTCTTCTAATTGATGCCGGATGTAAGTGTTTTCTCTATCGTAGACCCACTGTCCGTTGAGTGAAACAATGAGATCGAAGTGGTCCAAAAAGTAATCGGGAACAGAGACTTTGGCTCGGCCGGTTGCGACGCAGAGTTTGATGCCTTTAGCCCGCAGTTTGTCCAAAGCTTCGAAGGTTGAGTCTGCAATCCGCTTAGTATTTCTGCTGATTAAGGTTCCGTCAATATCGAAAAAAATGACTTTAATCATAGCTAGTGCTGCTCCTTAAATCCTTTTGAATACAAAAAGTGAACGTCTTCATTTTGAAAAGATGAAAACGTTCCTATTATAACAAATTTGGAAAGAAAGCCTTTTTGACTGTACGTGAACCACAGGCTCGACTTTTCATTCTGAGATCCGATCACAATGGGTACCGTCGAAAATTTCTGCCAAGAAGGAGCGATTTTACGACGGTATGACCTGATCCTCCAATGAAGCACTCGTCCCGCAA
>CAYFRY010000050.1:5680-7728 GCA_964345665.1 uncultured Oscillospiraceae bacterium | reverse complement strand
CCATGGCCCTGTCCATGCTTGATGAAGCAGCCCTGAGTTTCCTCGGGCCCGGCGTGGAACCGGGCATCCCCAGCCTGGGTAATCTTCTCGGCGGTGCGGAATCCTTGACGGTTCTGACCAACTATCCCTGGCGTTGGCTGCCTCCCGGACTTCTGATTCTTTTACTCGTCGTTTCAATCAACTTTATCGGTGATGCTCTGAGGGATGCTTTTGATCCGAAGAGCCGATAACAAGGGCCTTGTTTTGCCAAAAGGAAAAGCCTATGAAAAAAGCATGGTGGAAAGACCAAGTCGTCTATCAGATTTATCCTCGCAGCTTCAATGATTCCAACGGAGACGGAATCGGTGACCTCAACGGTATCACGGAAAAGCTGGACTACCTAAAAAACTTGGGTGTCGGTGTACTCTGGCTCTCTCCGGTCTATCAGTCACCGGGGGATGATAACGGTTACGACATCTCCGATTATGAAGCCATTAATCCGGAATTCGGGACGATGGAAGATTTTGACCGCCTTTTGCAAGAGGCCCATGCCCGCGGGTTAAAAATAGTCATGGATTTGGTGGTCAATCACAGTTCGGACGAGCATGTCTGGTTTCAAGAAAGCCGCAAATCTAAAGACAATCCCTATCGCGACTGGTACATTTGGAAAGCGGGTAAAAAGGGAGGTCCTCCCAACAACTGGGGGAGTGTCTTCGGTGGCAGTGCTTGGCAGTATGATGAGAGGACCGACGAGTATTACCTGCACAGCTTTTCACCCAAGCAGCCGGATTTGAATTGGGAGAACCCTCACGTTCGCGAGGCGGTCTTCAGCATGATGCGCCGCTGGTGTGAGCGCGGCATCGACGGTTTTCGCATGGATGTGATTACCATGATTTCTAAAGACCAACGTTTTCCGGATGGTGAAGTTCAGTCCGGAAATCTATACGGCGACTTCGGCCCCTATTGCATTCACGGTCCCCGTGTACACGAGTTTTTGCGCGAGATGAACCAAGAGGTGATGAGCCGCTTTGACCTGATGACCGTAGGGGAGTGCGGCGGCATTACGCTTCAAGAGGCCCCGCGCTATGCAGGCTTGGACCGAAAAGAACTGGATATGTTTTTCCAGTTTGAACACGTTGATACCTGGGACCCCCCTTTCGGTAAATGGACGGACGCTCGTTTTGATTTTTTAAAACACAAGGAAATCTTCTTCAAGTGGCAAAACGGCATCGCCGGAAAAGCCTGGATGGCCCTCTTCCTCGTTAACCACGACCAGCCGCGTCAAGTCTCTCGTTTCGGCGATGACAGCACGCAGTGGCGGGAGCGTTCGGCCAAAATGCTGAGTATGAGCACCCATTTGATGAAAGGCACGCCCTATATTTTTCAGGGTGATGAGCTTGGTATGACGAATGTCCCTTTCCGCTCGATTGAGGATTATCGTGACATAGAGGCCAAAAATGCCTGGCGTGATTTAGTCAAAACCGGGCGCATCGCTGAACAGGATATGCTCCGCTTTTTAGGTCAGCGCAGTCGGGATCATGCCAGAACGCCTATGCAATGGGATGATACGGCATATGCAGGTTTTTCGGACGTGCAGCCCTGGATTATGCTTAATCCCAATTACAAGGAGATTAATGCGTCCGAACAGCTTGAGCGTACGAATTCCGTTTGGCACTTCACAAAACGCCTGGTCGCTCTTCGAAAAGAGCACGAAATCTTGACCGAGGGTAGCTTGATTCCACAATTGGAAAAACATCCAAGCCTTTTCGCATGGCAAAGAGAACTCGGAGATGAAGTTTGGCAGTTTGTCAGCAATTGGTCGGATCAGCCGGTGGTTAATCCTTTGCCTGCCGGAAAAGCCGAATTGATTCTATCCAATGTGGATGAGCCGGATTTCGGGATGCTGCAGCCTTATGAAGGCAGTGTCTGGCGTTTGGTTTGATTCTGATGTCATAGGGGATAGGGTTTGGTTTCCTATTGAAAAGTCCTTCCAAGATGGAAACTTTTTACGACGGTATGACTTACCCTTCAAATGAAAAACTCGTTCCACAAGTTTTCAACCTGTATCG
>CAYFRY010000050.1:0-5580 GCA_964345665.1 uncultured Oscillospiraceae bacterium | reverse complement strand
CCATGTCCTGGACTCGTACCGTCGAAAATTCCTTCCAAGATGGAAACTTTTTACGTCTGTATGACCTACCCTTCAAATGAAAAACTCGTTCCACAAGTTTTCAACCTGTATCGCCATGTCCTGGACTCGTACCGTCGAAAATTCCTTCCAAGATGGAAACTTTTTACGACGGTAAGAGGAGGATATGAAAACAACATGAGAAGGGTATGAGAACGGACAAAATAAGGTGCTCACAAAATAAAATCCCTTCACAGAACAGCAATGAATAAAACAAAAAGGTCGGAAATGAATAGATAATAAGTCTCCATCCTGCCGGAAAACAGGTCTTTGCCTTGACAAGCCCCTGAGCTTTCTATATTATTTTGCCAAAATACTTTGAGAATCAAAATATTTGAGAATCAAAATATAGTCTGAGGAGTTCAAAAATGGACGAAGTCAAAACCATAAAAGATATTCTGGTCCTGTTTGATCAACACCACCTGTCCGAGCTGGCTTTGGAGAGCGGTGATTTTAAGTTGAATCTGAAAAGCGGAAGATATCCCGATATTAAATACGTGCAAGCCGGGGCGGCTCCTGTCGCAGCCACAGCGCTGCAAGCCTCGACGGAGACGATTGCGCATCCTGTACCGACCGCACAGAAGCCGGAAGAAGACGTACTTGCGGCGGTTGATTTCGAGCGTGCTGTTGTGGAAGCCTTTGAAGCCGGTGACCGTGAGGCACAGCAGAAGCTGGCCGAGCAAGCGGGATGGACCGCGATTAAATCCCCCATGATGGGTACGTTCTATGCCGCACCGAAACCGGGGGCGGAGGTTTTTGCCAAAAAAGGCGATAAAAAGAAACAAGGCGAAGTGCTCTGCATCATTGAAGCGATGAAGATGATGAATGAGCTGCCGGCTCCGGCAGACTGCGAAATAAAGCAGGTAGCGGTTAAAGACGGACAGATCATTGAATATGGTCAGGTCCTATTCTATATCACAAAGGGCTAAGCCATGTTTAAAAAAATTTTGATTGCCAATAGAGGTGAAATAGCACTACGTATCATTCGTACACTCAGGGATATGGGTATCCGGTCCGTGGCTATTCATTCCGACGTCGATAAAGACAGCCTACACGTGCAGTTGGCGGATGAGGCGATTTGCATCGGTGGAGCAAGACCTTCGGAAAGCTATTTGAATAAGGTGGCGGTGCTTCAGGCGGCTCTGATGACCGGCGCGGAGGCCATCCATCCCGGTTTCGGTTTTCTGGCGGAGAATGCCAGTTTTGCCAAGATGTGTACGGAATACGGTGTGACTTTTATCGGTCCTCCCAGCGAAGTCATCGATGCCATGGGCAATAAATCCAAGGCAAGAGAAACGATGAAAAATGCGGGTGTGCCGATTATCCCGGGAACGGACGGTCGGCTGAAAGACTACGAGGATTGTCTGAAACAAGCACGTGCTATGAGCTTCCCGGTCTTGATCAAAGCGTCGGCGGGAGGCGGTGGCAAAGGCATGCGTCCCGCACACAGCGAAGCGGAGCTTGAACAGGCCTATGATCAAGCCAAACGCGAGGCAGCCAATGCGTTCGGCGATGATAGCCTCTATCTCGAAAAAATCGTGGCGCCGGCTAAGCATATAGAAGTACAAATTTTAGCGGACCATCATGGCAGGGTCGTCCATTTGGGCGAGCGGGACTGTTCTTTACAGCGCAATCGTCAAAAGGTGATTGAAGAATCTCCGGCGGCCTCCCTTAGCGAGGAACTTCGTGAAGACATGGGTAAAGCGGCGGTCAAAGCGGCCAAAGCGGCAGGCTATCGCAACGCGGGTACCATCGAATTTCTTCTGGATGAAAACGGTCGTTATTACTTCATGGAGATGAATACACGGATCCAAGTGGAACATGCCGTCAGTGAAGAGGTCAGCGGGATAGATCTCATCAAAGCGCAGGTCGAGATTGCGGCGGGCTTACCTTTACCTTACACACAAAAACAAATCAAACTCAGCGGTCACGCCATTGAATGCCGTATCAATGCCGAGAATCCCGAATTGAATTTCTGCCCGAGTGCCGGTCAAATCACGGCACTTCACCTACCCGGAGGGCCGGGTGTTCGAGTCGACACGATGATTTATGACGGCTATGACATTTTACCCTTTTACAATGCGATGATCGTGAAAATTATTACCCGGGGGGAAAGCCGGGAAGAGGCGATTGTACGTATGCGCAGAGCCCTTAAGGAAGTCATTATCGGAGGCATCCATACCAATACGGCCTGGCTTTTGGAACTTTTGGACGACCCGGTTTTTGAACAAGGCAATTTCCCGACGACTTATCTGTCGGATAAAAGTCAACGCTTTAATTTGAAGGAAGAGAAATGCTGAAAGAACATTTTGTAAAAAAACATTTTGAGACCGTGGTGAACAGTAAGCCGGATCCGAAGAAAATCTATCGTTGTTTTGCCTGTAAAAAGGTTTTTTACATCGATGACATCGTCGAAAAGGATTATACCTGCCCGGACTGCGGCCACTATTTTCCCTTAACGGCTTTTGATCGTGTACGCATGATCGCGGATCCGGGAAGCTTCCGTGAAATAGCCAATCTGGCGACAGAATTTGACCCTTTGGACTTTCCGGGCTATGCGGAAAAACGTGAGCAGAACCGTGCCGACACGAATTTGTCTGAAGCGGTTTTGTGTGGCAAAGCGAAAATCGGCGGTCACAAAGTCATCCTGGCCGTCATGGACCCAGCCTTTCTGATGGGCAGTATGGGTGTTGAGGTCGGCGAGCGTGTAACGCGCAGCGTAGAGTTAGCCGGAAAACTACAGCTCCCGCTCGTTATTTTCTCCGCTTCGGGCGGAGCGCGCATGCAGGAGGGAATCTACTCTTTAATGCAAATGGCGAAAACTTCAGCCGCTCTGAAGCGCTTTCAAGACGCGGGCGGACTTTATATTTCGGTCTGTACCCATCCTACCTTCGGGGGAGTAACGGCCAGTTTCGCCATGTTGGGAGACATCATCCTGGCTGAAAAGGGTGCGCTGATCGGTTTTGCCGGGCCTCGCGTCATTCAACAAACCATTGGCCAGACCTTACCCAAGGGTTTTCAGCAGGCGGATTATTTAAAAGAGAACGGCATCATCGATGCCGTCATTACGCGCCAAGAAATGAAAGGCGCTTTAGAAAAACTTTTGGACTTGCATGAAGCCAGCACACAGCTTGGTGTCCTGCCGGCTAAAAAGGCGGTCGAAACACAAACGCTGGAAAGAAAAGAAAAAATCTCGGCCATGCAGCGTGTGCGAAACGCGAGAGAAGCGACAAGGCCAACCGCGAGAGACTATATTGCCGCGCTTTGCCAAGACTTTTTTCAGCTCAGTGGGGATCGAATGAGTTTGGACGATGAAGCCATTATAGGTGGTATCGCCCGCATCAACGGTCAGCCGGTGACTGTCATCAGTCAACAAAAGGGTCGTAGCCTGGCGGAAAACACGCGCCATAACTTCGGTATGGCCAAACCGCAAGGCTACAGAAAGGCTTTGCGTCTGGCTAAGCAAGCGGAAAAGTTCAATCGGCCGATTTTGACCCTGGTCGATACCCCGGGTGCCTACTGTGGCATACAAGCGGAAGCCAACGGACAGGGTATAGCGATTGCCGAGTGTCTCAGTGAGTTTTCCGCCTTGAACGTGCCCAGTCTTGCCCTTGTCATCGGTGAGGGAGGCAGCGGAGGCGCCTTGGCACTCAGCGTCTGCGATGAAATCTGGATGTGTGAGAATGCGATTTATTCCGTTTTATCGCCTGAAGGTTTTGCCTCTATTTTATGGAAGGACGCCAAACGGGCACAGGAAGCCGCCGAATTGATGAAGCTTTCAGCCGATGACTTATTCGGAGCGGGCATCGTTGACCGTGTCTTTTCGGAAGATGAAGGCTTTGAAGTTCTGTATCAGAAACTTCAGCATGCCGTGTCGGAATTTTTTGACCAGCAACGAAAGGTTAACCCACGTCTTCGTCTGCAAAGACGTTATCGTAAGTTTAGAAAAATGGGCCTGTAAGGAGCAGTAATTTTGATAGAACTGAAAAACAAACAATATCCCGCACGCTATGTGCATAAGGAAGAGGCGACTTGCCATATCTCAGGTACGGGCTTGGCCCGCGCTTCAAAGTGCGTCAGCAACGATGATCTGGCGAAAATCGTTGAGACTTCGGATGAGTGGATCAGCAGTCGTTCCGGTATTAAGACGCGTTATTTGGTGGAGGAAGAAACGACCAGTGATCTTGCGGCGCAAGCAGCGGAAAAAGCCCTTAACAAATCGGGTCTTAAGCAGGAAGACATAGGCCTCATCATTGTGGCCTCTTTTACGGGTGAAAGTAAACTGCCCAGCCTGGCCTGTCGTGTGCAAGCACGTTTAGGCATCCCTAATGCGATTGCTTTTGATTTGGCTGCCGCATGCTCCGGCTTTGTTTTTGCCATGAATACGGCAGTCGGCCTTTTGGAGGGCGGTCATGCCGAACATGCCTTAATTATCGGTGCGGAAGTGCTTTCCAAAACTCTGGATTGGACGGATCGAACGACCTGCGTTCTCTTCGGAGACGGTGCGGGCGCGGTCTGAGAAGCTTACTTTGGGGCGCTCAAGGTGAGTCGGGTGAGGATGTGGAAAAAATGCTCCTGGGTCTCAGGGGTGAGGACGGTGCGACCCTGAAGATGCAAGGCCGGGCCGTCTATAAATTCGCGGTTGCGGTTGTGCCGGAAATGTTGGAGAGTCTGATGGAAATCGCAAAGTTGCAAGCCGATGACATCGACCATGTTGTCGCTCATCAAGCGAACAAACGCATACTCGAAGCGGCGGCGAACCGAAGCGGTGTAGCCCTTGAAAAATGGTTCAAGAACTTGGAAGAGTTCGGCAACACGTCGGCAGCCTCCATCGCCATTGCTTTGGCGGAGATGGATGAAAAGCATTACTTGAAACCGGGAGATAAACTCATGCTTCTCGGTTTTGGCGGCGGTCTGACGTATGGCGGTATTTACTTGACTTGGGCCTGAGCAGGCCTGAATCGGACAAGATAGATTTGTAAACGAATGAGGAGAAGAAAAGACATGAGCAATAGAATTTGTGAATTATTAGGCCTTGAATACCCGATTTTCCAAGGGGCGATGGCACGTATTTCCACCTCACAATTGGCTGCGGCGGTTTCTGCGGCAGGCGGGATGGGCACTTTAGCTCTTGGGACCGAAACGGTGGACTGGGCGAGAGAAGAAATAAGAAAAATTAAGAGTATGACGGACAAGCCTTTTGCCGTGAACATTATGCTGATGAACCCGTATAAAGAAGACTTGGCTCAACTTATCATTGACGAGGGCATCAAAATTGTCGTGACGGGTGCAGGTAATCCGGCTGCTTTTATTCCTAAATGGAAAGAGGCGGGCATCAAGGTCATTCCTGTCATTCCCTCCGTCGCCTTGGCCCAGCGTATGGAAGCCTCGGGTGCGGATGCGGTGATTGCCGAAGGCGGTGAGTCGGGTGGACACATCGGCGAAATGAATACGATGGCGTTGATTCCTCAAGTCGTCGATGCCGTGAAGATTCCGGTCGTGGCGGCAGGAGGAATTGCTGAC
>CAYFRY010000049.1:6414-7879 GCA_964345665.1 uncultured Oscillospiraceae bacterium | reverse complement strand
CCTCTTTCGCATAGCGATGGCTGTCTTGTCCGATGGATGTGCGATAAAGATAAGGCATATTATCCTCCTGCATTCTTAAGGCGCATTCTTCACATATTTTTGAATAAAATTCGCCACACCGTTTTTCATATCTTCAGTATAGCCAAAATACTTGGCCACTAATTCACCTTGATTAAGGAGATAAAAAGCCGGCCATCCTTCCGGTAAAAACAAGTCAAAAAACTTATCGTCCGTCGTTGTCCTGGCCATTACAACGGCCAGTTTTTCAGGATGTTTTTCGGCCAATTGTTCCAGGAAGGGCTGCGTCGAAATCGTGCTCTCGTGCGTATATTCAACTTGGCAAAGCACAATCGGCAGGTCAATCAGAGCGACAAAATCTTCCAAATGCTCGACTTGTCTGTAGATAAGTCCCTCTCCGACCTCCGGCACATTTTCCATATGAATCCAGGCCACTTCCGCTTTGTAGTTTTCCTCCATTTTGTTCGGGTTTACGGCATCCGGTAACGCGGTCATATCGGAATCACTCTTTGCACAGGACGTGATTACCAGCAGCGCTGAAAACGCCACAGCCACTAACTGCGTCGCAAGTTTAAATCGGCGTGCTTTAACACCCACTTATGGATTCCTCAGCTGTGAGAGATGCTCCATTTTCAACCACAGTTGCATCGCCGCATCGCCTAAAGCCAAACCGCTCATCGATTCAATCTCACCTTTGTCTACTAGCGCTGCCAACGCCGCATCCAGAGGTAATTCGGCCAGAAGAGGAATACCCATGGACCTAGCAGCCGTTTCAGATTTACCTTGGCCGAAAATATAGTGTTTCTCGCTGCAGGAAGGACAAACAAAATAGGACATATTTTCGATAAGGCCTAACAAGGGGACATTCAAAGCGTCCGCCATACGTTTGGCTTTCTTGACAATAAGCGTCACCAGGTCCTGAGGTGTCGCAACCATAACAAGGCCACTAAGGGGTAAAGACTGATAGACGGTCAGCGGGACATCACCGGTGCCGGGAGGCATATCGATGAGAAGGACATCCAAATCTTCCCAAAGGACTTCCTGATAGAACTGCTTGACAACCGTTGCGATGATGGGACCTCTCCAAACAACGGGGGCCGTCGGGTCTTCGAGTAAAACATTAATCGACATAATTTGAATACCGGACTTAGTCTTCACCGGCTCAAACAGCGTCTCATGAATAGCTGAAGCCATCTGTCCTTGTACACCGAAGGCTTGCGGGATAGAGGGACCGGTCACATCGGCATCCAAAATGCCCACTCTCAGGCCGATACGTTGGAGCTGGACGGCCAAAATAGAGGTAACAATCGATTTTCCTACACCGCCTTTTCCGCTTGCCACGCCGAGTACGTGCTTGATGCGGGCACCTTCCGCCGGAGGAAGCTTATCAAAAAGATTTTCAGTATTTTGGTTTTGAGCGCTTTGAACATTTTGTTCGGAAGGGCAA
>CAYFRY010000049.1:4949-6404 GCA_964345665.1 uncultured Oscillospiraceae bacterium | reverse complement strand
TGCCGCCGAGGGGCAAGCATTACGGGAGCTACAAGAACTGCAATCAGACATTTCTATTTCTTCTTTCTTCATTTGTATTTTGCATAGACCCTTAGACCTATACCGAGTTTCCATTTTTCTTGAAACAATAATAGCACAGCCTCCGTCAGATGATGGCTGTCTATTACTGCTTGTCTACTGCTTTTGGAAGTAAAAGGATTCGACACCCACTAGCGAGTCGAGCAGAAAACATGAAAACCCTTGCTACGATGAACAACTTCGCAATTACCGAAGAGACGCACGAGTTCCTTTTTAGCAGAATCCGCACCTTGATGCTTAGAGACTACCGTGATGAACCCTCCTCCGGGCGAAAGATGCTCGGCTGCTCCTGCGAAAAAAGCATAGACGGTTTTCTTTCCCGCACGAATCGGCGGATTCGTCAAAACAAAATCAAAACGACGATCCTCAAGGCCTTTCCAAGCGTCCACTTCTAAAATTTCAGTAAAACCGATACGGTTTTCACGCGTATTTTCTTTAGCCAAAGCCAAGGCTCGCTGATTGACATCTGCCAGGACCAGGGTCAGCTTTGGAAAAAGGCGCTTGACCACTATACCCAAAACACCGTAACCGCAACCTAAATCGAGCAACGTGCCTTCTATCTCCGTCCCCTCACTCTCACGTGTCGAAAAGACTTTTCTCACACCCTCCAATAAGGCCAGCGATCCGTCATCTAAATGGTTTTTCGAAAAAACGCCGGACGAACTGTGGAAACGAAAACCCTTACCCGCATAGCTGAACTCCACCAGACGTTCATCGGCTTCAATGCTCGGATTGGGATCAAAATAATGAGACATAGGCTACCTTCTTCATCCATTTTTCTTTATTTTGCCATGCACTTGATAGGTATAGCAAACTACTTCTCAAAACGGTCCAATGCGTTCGACTTTAAGAGCGCCATCAAAAGGGGGACACCGAGGAGGAAGAGGACCACCAGCTCTCCTAAGGCTACCGAAGCGATAGAAGCGGCAAGCACGGGAAGGCTGTGACCGAGTTCCAATAAAAAGGGCAAATAAGAGCCCACAATCAGCCCGTTAAAGACAAGGCTCGGCAAAGGCAAAAGCCAGAGTTTGGGGCTGGACCATCGCAATTCATGCATGGCCGGACGCATACGTGCACCCATCCATTGAGTAAATAAGGCCGCCAAAGCCGTTGCGAGACTTCCTCCGATAACATCGACAGGACCGAGATTTCCGGGATTCAAGAGGTTGGCCAAAAAACAACCCAAAATAAGTCCCGGAGTCGCCGCCGGTGTCAAAGCAGGAAGGAGCATCAAGGCTTCAGCGACACGAAACGGCACAGGTAAAAAACTGAAAGGTTGAAAAACATAGGCCGTCAGCACGAAGTAGAGCGCTGCCAGTACGGCTGACAGGGTCAGGCGATAGACATTCCTTTTCATACATTCTCTTTCCGGCGCGA
>CAYFRY010000049.1:3833-4939 GCA_964345665.1 uncultured Oscillospiraceae bacterium | reverse complement strand
GCAGCTGCTTGAAAGGGTCAGGCGCCTCGCCGCTTCGGTCTTTTCAGTTATTAAAAACGTTTAATTGCTTCCTCATCCAAAGCACGCAATACCGCCGTGGCAAAATCAATTGCCGCCTCAAAATCATGATAGGAGGAGATGCCGTTATGCGTATGGGCATAGCGAACGGGGATGCCGATTACAATACAGGGTACACCGTAGTGACTCTTATGAATTGTACCGGCATTCGTGCCGCCTCCGGTGCGTACCGCTTCTTGGAAGGAAACACCGGCTGCCGTAGCCGCATCCAGTGCAAAACGCTGAAAGCGTGGGTTGGTAATCATACCGGGGTCGAAGTGGCGAAGCATCGGGCCGTCACCAAGGCGGGTTTGTGCGAGCTCGGTGGCACCGAAGTTATCGTCTGCAGGTGTCCCTTCAAAAAGAATGGCGATATCCGGTTTGACCTGCTGCGTGCAGACCGCAACACCTCGACCTCCCACCTCTTCCTGGGAAGAAAAAATCGCCGTGACATCAACCTTAAGAAGCTCACCGTCCAATTGGTCGAGCGTCGCCAGGAGAGCGGCGCAACCGAGACGGCAATCAAAGGCTTTGCCCATCATCCTATCGCCGCCCTTTAAAACTTCGAAACGAACGTCAGGTACCACAGGAGCGGCTAAGCGGATACCGAAAACTTCTTCAACTTCCTGCTTTGAGCATGCACCGATGTCCACCAACATCTCGGAGATGGCGGGAACGGACTTTCTCTCCGCTTCACTCATATAATGCGGCGGTTTGGTCGCAATGACACCGGGCACAGCTTCCCCTTCGGCATTAAGCACACGGACCCGTTGAGCCGGAATATGGTAGGGAATCCAACCACCGAGCGGATGAATTTTAAGCATCCCATTGGGTAAAATCATCTGCACGATAAACCCGACCTCATCGCTATGGGCATCGAGCATGAGCCGAGGGCGACGGCCTGTATTCCCGTTTCGTTCAATATAAAGGTTTCGGAGAGAATCTTCTCGGCTCCGACCCAAGCCTCTTCCGGCCTTTTGTATCCGCGCCACGACCTCATCTTCAAAACCTGAGGGCCCTGCCGCTTCCGATAAATTTTTGATTAATGT
>CAYFRY010000049.1:0-3791 GCA_964345665.1 uncultured Oscillospiraceae bacterium | reverse complement strand
GAGCGGTCCCAGCATAAAACAAAGAGCTGTTTGTCACAAGCTCCGGGCCTTATGACACCGGAGAGATATCGCATGGTAAGCCTATGACCTCACAATCCTTCGACCTAGCGAAGTCCTCACGCCCGGTCTGCATCAAGCTCTTCCATTAAGGACCGGAAGACTTTTCCGAGCGGTGCACGGATAATAAGATCCGCCGTACCGCCTTGTATTTCCGCCGCCAAATCAATGAGCACTTTTTTGCCAAAATGAGGCTGATAACGAATCAGACCTGCCGCAGGATAAACCGTCAGGGAAGTACCTCCGATAATCAGCAGCTCCGCCTGTTCAATGGCATGGACTGCAGAGAACAAAGCTCCTTCAGGTAAACTTTCCTCATAGTGGACAATATCGGCTCGAATCATGCCGCCACAAGCACAATAAGGAACCAGGTTCATTCGGCGCACTTCGTCTACCTTGTATTTTTTTTGACATTTAGGACAGTAGAAACGGCTCCCGTTACCGTGCAGTTCGATGACATTTCGGCTTCCTGCCTCCTGGTGCAGATTATCTACATTTTGAGTAATCACAGCATCCAGTAATTTTCTCTTTTCCAGTTCGGCCAACGCCAAGTGGCAGGAATTGGGTTTAATCCCTTCCGGCATAAAATATTTCCGGTAGAAATCATAATAGTGCTCGGGCTCTCGTTTCATAAAACGTACGGTTAAAATTTCTTCCGCGTTACGCTCAACTTGGTAGATGCCTTTGGCTGAGCGAAAGTCGGGCACACCACTTTCGGTAGAGACCCCGGCACCGCCGAAAAAAACGGTGTAGTTTGAATTCTTAATCCGTTCGGCAAGCGCCTTGATTTGAGTGGAATCAATAGAATTTCTGTTCTGTTTAGTCACGGACGGCCTCCTCTATCCAAGTTGTTTTCTTCTATTGTAGCAAGTTTTGACAAAGGAGGCAGACCGTGCCGTGAGCAATGAGATTCAGAGCCAAGCGCTCAAACGCTAAGATTGTCCTCCTCGCTTTTTCTTATCTGCGCGAATCTCATCAAAACAATCCGCTTCAAAACTTCCTGACTCACGAAAGCTTCGTACGGCATTGGCCATAACCTGGAAGTTCAGGTGAGTACCCCGGCTGTCAGCCACATAGTCTATCGCTCTCTCGGCAGAAATACCGAATCTTCCTGCCGTCTCGACTGCATCGATATTTGCCCCAAGAAAAATGAACTCCCAAGAGTAGTGTGATTTTTGATACGCTATCCTCTTTTTAATTCTCTTGGCTGAGTATTCCCGACTGGCATTCTCTTCACCATCCGTAATAATCACAAAAAGCACCTTTTCAGCACGATAAGCGTCATCGCTGTGCTTTTGTACGTTCACCATCTTTTGAATAGTCTTACCGATGGCATCAAGAAGGGCCGTCGAACCGCCGACTTGATAGTCTTTATCCGTTATCGGATGAACCGCTTTAATATCAATCCGATCATGAATAATTTCATACGTATGGTCGAAGAAAACCGTTGTGATACGGCATTCGTCATCCGATTCTTTTTGCTTTTTGAGCATTGAATTGAAACCGCCTATCGTGTCCGCTTCCAATCCGCTCATGGAGCCGCTTTTGTCGAGAATAAAAACCAGTTCTGTGCTTCCCTTTTTCATTTCAGTAGCCTCCTTTGATTGATTAATCTAAGGGTACTACCGCCTCTGACAGACTTGGTCGCTTAAGAAGCGACAAATCAGGCGCCTCCCAGCAGCGCCTGATCATAGGCAAAGAGCACTTCATTAATCGCGAAAATGTCGTATTTTTCATTGACGATAAAATATTCCACAATTAGATCCGATTTAGCGGCATGTGACAGTGCGTAACCGGCTCGCGCCAATAGGGCTTCGCTTTCCTTAAGTGACAATTCCAGGGCGACGGCAAGGGAAAGTACGGTACGTTTGCTCGGACTGTAGTCTTTATTGCTTCTTATTTTTGAAAACAGTCTCCTGTCAAGATTCGCACGTTTATAAACCTCAACATCACTCATCCCCTTGGCATCGATCAGCTTCAAAAGCATAGTAGAGACAGGCTCATCCAGTTTTTCAACAATGTTCTCAAGAGGGAGACCTTCTATAAGTGCAGGTAGATTGAAAGGCGACCCTGCATCTAAAACTTCTTTCGCTTCAAAGACCACTGCACTTTTTAAGTCAAAGAAGCCTCTTCTCTTAATTACATGTGTGTCCGCATAATGATCATCGATGTAACTTCTGACCTCACCCAGCAGTTTTTTGCTTATGGAAAAAGCGGACTTGTCAAACAGCACCAAGCTGACATCCAAGTCTTGCGTTCTGAGGAAATCTTGAATGGCGTTTGTCGCCACCCGGAGAGCTTCTTCCTTGGGATAGCCGTAAATCCCGCTCGAAATAAGCGGAAACGCGATGCTTTCACATGCGTTTTCGACTGCCAGCCAAAGCGATTCCGTGTATGCGGAGCGCAGGAGCCTTTCACTCTCTTCTTTACTTTGTCTAGTGTAGATAGGCCCTGCTGTATGGATGATAAACTTCGCAGGCAAGTCAAAGCCCGGTGTGATAAGCGCCTCACCTGTCTTTATAGGAGCCAGCTTATCGCAGGCAGCTTGTAACTTGGCCGAGCCGGCCGCCTTGAAGATAGCTCCGCAAACACCGCCCCCCATTTTCAAGTCTGTATTAGCTGCGTTGACGATTGCATCCACTTTCATTTTTGTGATGTCCTGACGTACAAGATTAAACGGCATCGCTTTCTACCTCCCCTAAAAATGTTGCGTTTTAACGATTCAAGCTGCCTATCCGGGCATTAAGGTACTAGGGTTCCAAGCCGGGTAAAATATCCAAAATGCGAATGCCCAGTTTCTGTAAATAGACCTCAGCTTTGGCTATTTCTTCTAAATTCAATAGATGCTGAGGGTGATGTGCATCAATCCCCAGGATGGCCGTACAGCCACAATCTTTCGCAATCTCCCAAAACGCTTGGCTCGGATAAGCGATCCCTTTAGGTTCGCCCATAGCCTGCTTTTCAAGACCCAACAAATTGTATTCCAAGGGGATATCGAGTTCTTTCGCTTTACGGCAAAGTGCATAGCTGCCCTCAATACAGTGCTTATCAAAAATCTCGTAATCACCCAGTACAAGATCCGGATGAGCCACAAATGAAAACAGGCCGCTTTCCATCGCCTCAAGGGTATAGCGGAAATAGTCATCCACATCTGTAGACTCATTTGTTCTTCCGAAATAAGCCCCTCCGTACTCATCGGAATGGGCCCAGTGATTACCCAAAATCAAGTAGTCGACTTGTTTCGCTGTCTCTTTCAACCAGGGTAGGTACTTCGGAAAGTATTCACACTCCAAGCCAAGATAAATCTTTATTTTATCCTCATATTTCTCTTGAAGATTTCGAATGGAGTCCACGTATCCTCCCAGCTCTTCTATGTCCATACGGACCGAGGGATTTCGAAAGGAAGTCTCATAGGGCCAAGGCGTATGATCCGAAAATCCTAAAACCTTAAATCCACCCTCTAGGGCGGCTAAAACAAAATCCTCATCTTGATAGGGACCGCTATGTCCACAGCGATAGGTGTGTGTATGATAATTGGCAAGCATGGATGACTTTCTCTTTTCTCTCCGTTTTCTTTTTATGTTAACTTTCTTTTTATCTCGGCTCCGAGACGCATTTGAAAGCTTTAGGCCTTTTGCCGCGGCTTGAGCCGCTACAAAGTCCGGAAACGTGCCGGTGGTGGCACAGATTTGGACTTTGTCGCAACGGGCCGCGGCTTGAGCCGCTACAAAGTC
>CAYFRY010000048.1:0-7898 GCA_964345665.1 uncultured Oscillospiraceae bacterium | reverse complement strand
ATAGCTCAAAATATCACCGCTGTCCTTCTTGATGATTAGGCAAAAGCATTCCGGAGGAGCGAATTCGCTCGCATAGTTTCCGTAAGCCAGAGTGGAATAGAGAATAAAGTGATTGGGGCGCTCTTTCAAGCTGACATCTTGTTGAAGAATAACATTCACGTCAGGCCCGCCCTTCAGAGCAGCCTCTGTTTCTTTGCTGTATCGATTCCAGTATTCGTTGAGCATGGTATTTTCCAGCTCGTAACGATCCCGGATGGCCTTGGAGACTTTCTCGTCCGAACTACTGACCTTAAGAGTCTGGCGGTAGCTGCCCGTGTATTCCGGGTCTACTCTTTTCCCATCCCAAACGACGAAATTATTATCTTCTCGTGTCAACTCCAGTTTCAGATTCAAAGGAATCGCTTCCGGTAAGGTTTCGGGACTTGTGGTCTCTGTAGCGGTTGGCGCTGCAGTAATACTTGTTTCCGTTGGAGCCGTGCTTGTTTCTTGAGTGGACTTACTCCCTTTAATCATGGGATTATGGGTGACTTCACTTTCTTTTTCTTCCTTGCTCGGAGCACTTATCTGTGCTGTAGGTCGAACAGTAGTAGGGCGAAGAGGCCGCTTACAACTGCCCAAGAATAGGGAGATGCTCATAAGGGATAAAAGAACAGCTAATAGCTTACGATATTTTTTCATGACGCGCTCCTTTCAAAAGGGGTCCAAGCAGCATGGAGATAAGTTCATTATACAGATTTTCTTGGCAAATGTTTATAAAAAACTTAACTCGCATAGGCTATGCGAGTTAAAGGCAAAAGAAGGCTTGATAAAAATTAGAAATCAGCTGGATACAACGATTGCTGAGGTCGGGCAGGCCTCAAGACAGCGGCCACAGTTGGTACATAAGTCGGGGTTAATGACTGCCAGAGAACCCTCCATTTTGATTGCACCTGCAGGGCAGACTTTAACGCATTTAGTGCAGCCTATACATGCCACAGTACAGACTTTTCTGGCAGCCGCGCCGGGCAAGGGATTACGACACATCACCATGTAGTGTTTTTCCGGATTCTGCATAGTGATAAGGTTTTTGGGGCAGGCCGCTACACAGTTTTCACAACCTTTACAACGCTCGGGATCTACAACGGCCACCCCGTTAAGCATATCAATGGCATCAAAGGGGCAGGCCCGTTGGCAATCCGCCTTACCTAAACAACCGTAATCGCAGGATTTCGGACCATTAAAAACCAGCGCTGCCGCAGCACAGGAATCAATGCCGACATAGCGGTATTTTTCACTGGCTTTATCGTTGCTTCCGTTACAACGGACAACAGCCACTTTCTTCGAGGCGGTCAGACCGACAGAAGCGCCCATCACTTGAGCGATTTTTTCTGCTGTTTCGCTACCACCCGGGGTACAAAGTGTAACGCCTGCTTGCTCTGCTACAATAGCAGCGGCATAGGCATCGCAGCCGGCCAGGCCACAGGCACCGCAGTTGGCGCCCGGTAAAAGCTCACGAATTTCATCCACACGTGGGTCAGTCTCAACATGAAACACATTAGCGGCATAACTCAGAATGACGCCGAAAACCAAGCCCAAACCGGACATAATCGCTACAGCATTGATGATTTGTGTATAGTCCATCCCATTTTCCTTTCTTGCTCATGATGGGCGGTCAAAAACCTGACATGAATTCAGGCTAAGCCGGAGAAACCGAAGAAGGCCAGAGAAAGCAGAGAAGCCGCAATCATTGAAGAAGGAAAACCCTTCAAAGAAGGCGGAATATCTGCCATTTCCAAACGTTCACGAATACCGGCAAAAATGACAATCGCGACCATGAAGCCAAAACCTGCGAAGGTACCGTTCAGAACAGATAAAAGTAAATCAAATTGCTTATCAATGTTAAGGATACAAACACCCAAGACAGCGCAGTTTGTCGTGATAAGTGGCAAATAAACACCCAATGCTTTATAAAGTCCTTCACTTGTTTTTCGGATGAAGAGTTCAACAAACTGTACTAAGGCAGCAATAACCAGGATAAAAGCAAGGGTTTGTAAATAACCGAGACCAAGAGGATCCAGTACCCAAGCTTGTAGCATCCAAGTCAGAGCGGAGGAAGCCGCCATAACAAAGACCACAGCAGCACCCATCCCCACTGCGGTGGATATTTTTTTTGAAACGCCCAAGAAAGGACAGATGCCCAAAAATTTAACCAGGATGACGTTTTCAATAAATACGGAAGCAATGAAGGCTGTAAAAATGGCCTGTAACATTATGATTTATCCTCCTTAACTTGTGCGTTTTGGCTGTTTGGACACGATGCACTGTCCGGACAGGACGCGCAGCTGCCCTTGTCTGTAAGATCTACTTTGACAAGTTTAAGCTTGTTCATCAGAGCAATCATAAGTCCATAAGTCAGGAAGCCTCCCGGTGGTAAAATCATAATTAGAGCAGGGCTGTAAGCTTGGCCGAAAACTGAAAAACCGAAAAGGGTGCCTGCGCCGATGAGTTCCCGAATAGCGGCTATCAGAGTCAAAGCGATGGTGAAACCTAACCCCATGCCTATACCGTCCAAGGCAGAGAGTCCGACCGGACTTTTACCGGCAAAAGCCTCTGCGCGCGCCAAAATAATACAGTTGACCACAATGAGTGGAATATAGATACCTAAGGCTTGATCAAGGGCGGGCACATAAGCTTTTAATAAGAGTTGAACGATGGTTACGAAACCGGCGATAATGGTGACGTACGCAGGAATTCGAACTTTATCGGGGATGACTTTTCTCAGTAAGGATATTACAATATTTGAACCCGTAAGCACAAAAGTAGTGGCAAGGCCCATACCGATACCATTAATTGCGGCTGTTGTAATAGCTAGAGTGGGACAGGTCCCTAAAACCAGACGTAAAATGGGATTTTCTTCCCAAAGACCGTTGGTCAGTGTAGAGAATGCTTTGTTTTTCACTATTCAATTCCCTCCTCGATTAATCGTTCAGTCATATCCAAGGCCGTTTGCGCAGTTTTAGTCACTGCGCTGCTCGTAATGGTAGCCGAAGCAATTGCGTCGATTTCATGGGCCGCGCCGGAGCCTTGGCCAGCCTTGGCTACCACGAGTGCAGGCTCGCCTGTTTTTCCGACAAATTTATCATAAAAAGAAGCTTCGGCTGCGTTAGCACCTAATCCGGGTGTTTCTTGATGGCTGATGAGGCGCAATCCCTTAATACTTTGGGTCTCGCGATCAACGCCCACCATGACACGCATCGTGCCGCCATAGGCATTCGTCTCAATGATGTAGAGATAACCGACAAGCGTACCGTCCTTTTTAGCGGCGTACACTTCCTTTACTTCTTGCTTTTCATCCAGTTCTTCCGCTTTTTCCAAGACATCAAAAGCATCCGCCTCGGGTAAAACTTCTTGCTGCAGTTTAATTTGATCGCTGATACTTCGGGCTGCTATGGTAGGTGCTGTGACACCGTAAACCAAGGCCAGAAGAAAAGTTGTAAAGAGGCAGATGAAGAATACGGCAGGTTTAAGCAGATTTTTCACTGAGTTTACCTCCTCCGAAAGTTTTAGGTGCCGTAAATCGATCGATGAGAGGCACAAGCAGGTTCATAATCAAGATGGCGTAAGAAACCCCTTCGGGATAACCGCCAAAACGACGGATGATAAAGGTCAGCGCACCACAGCCGAGCGCGAAAATCACCTCTCCTTTGATGGTCATAGGCGAGGTTGTGTAGTCGTTGGCCATGAAAAAGGCACCGATGATCAAACCACCGGAGAGGACTTGAAAGAAAAAGTCTCCCTGCATGAAGCCTTCCGCAGAAAATAAGGTTCCCAGGACACCGACCGTCAAAACGTAAATAACCGGCACATGCCAAGTAATAACTTTTCGAATCAAAAGATAGGCGCCACCTAAAAGCAGTGCCAGTGCAGAGGCCTCACCCAAACAGCCGCCGGTTTGATTCAAAAAGAGGGTCAAGCGGTCAGATGAGCTTAATACTTCAGGCGTAAGACCCGCATTAACGGCTTGCTTGTATACGGATAGAGGCGTGGCAGAAGTGAGCACATCCACACCTTTAACAACATAGCTTGTCATTTGAACCGGCCAAGAAGCCATAAGCAGGGCTCTGGCAGCCAAGGCGGGATTGATGAAGTTACAGCCTATGCCTCCGAAAAGCATTTTGACGATGATAATGGCAAAAACCGAACCGATGGCAATCATCCACCAAGGCACCATGGAGGAAACATTGAGTGCCAGCAAGAGACCGGTTACCGCAGCGCTCAGATCCGAAACGGTTTGAGGTTTTTTCATAAAACGGTTCCATAGGTACTCGCTCAGGACGGCAGTGGCGATACTGATCACAATCAGAAGAAGCGCACGCCAGCCATAGTTATAAACAGAGACGGCGCTTGCCGGTGTTAAAGCGATGAGCACATCGCGCATTAAGGATTGTGTGGTTTCAGGCGCCTTGATATGCGGAGACGAACCGCCCGTTAATATTATTTTCTTTTTTGTATCGGCAGTCATTGGCCGGCCTCCTTCTCATCTTTATCCAAACCTGCCGCTTTTAGAGCGGCTTCCGCATTGCGTTTCGCAATATCTTGTATTTGTTGTTGTTTTCGGTACTTCGCTTTACCCATTCGGAAAGACTGGACCAAGTAACGAGAAGCCGGACAGACATAGACGCAGGAACCGCATTCGATACAATTCATCAAATGCATTTTAGCCGCTTCTTCATAGAATTCGTTCATCACAAGTTGATTGATGGCAAAAGGTTGCAAACCCATGGGGCAGGCTCTGGTACAGCGGCCACAACGGATACAGGCCGATTCGTGCTGCGTATTAATTTCTTTCGTGCTCAGTGCTAAAAGAGCATTGGTTTGTCTTAGAACCGTATTTTCGGGAGCAATCTGCGAGACCCCCATCATGGGACCTCCCATAATAATTTTAGCGGGTTCTTCGACGAAGCCGCCGCAAAAATCGAAGACTTCCTTAATAAAGGTACCCACGGGAACCCATAGGTTTTTTGGGTTTTTTATACAATTGCCGTCTACGGTAATTCGTCTTTTGACAAGCGGCATACCGGTTTCGAAGTATTCTGCGAAATAAGAGACGGTATTTACACTCAGAACTAAAACGCCGATACTGGAAGGCAATTTTCCTTGAGGAATCTCTCTTCCGGTCATGGCATAGATGAGTTGCTTTTCACCGCCTTGCGGATAACGTGTACGAAGACTCATGACATCAATGTGAGGGTCGTGTTCGGCTGCTTTGATTAAACGATCAATGGCTCTCTGTTTATTGTCTTCGATACCGATAATGGCACGTTCGATCCCCGTCATTTCCAGAGCCAAATTGATGCCTTTGATAATTTGAATGGGGTTTTCAACCATCTCACGATAGTCTGAAGTAATATAGGGCTCACATTCTGCGCCGTTAATGAGTAAAACATCAAACTTGTCGCCCTTCGGGGGTTTCAATTTGAAGTAGGTGGGGAAACCGGCACCGCCCAAACCGACAAGGCCACAGTCTCGAATAGCCTGAATCATGGCTTCGGGTTCACGCGTAGTGACCGGTTTCAAATCAGGAGAAGGTGTTTGAAGTCCATCCGATTTGATGATCACAGATAGGATACGTTCGCCATTCGCGGCCGGCTCCAGCCGGACGGCTTCAATTGTTCCCGAGACAGAAGCGTGAATCGGTACGGATAGAGGGGCCTTGGAATCACCGATAATTTGGCCGACATAAACATAGTCCCCTTTGGCGACTGTAGGTGTACATTCTGCTCCGATGTGCTGCCTCATGGGAATGATGACTCTTTCCGGAATAGGGAGCACCTCGGATTCATGGTCTGCGGTACGTTTGTGTTCGGGCGGATGAATGCCCCCTTTAAACTTTTTGATTGCTTTTAACAAATTTCGCCACCTCATTCAGTTATAAAATTACAAGAGTAATATGAAAATGACCTTGAACTCGCAATTATCTTGTATAATTCCACAAAATAAATTGATAAAAAACTAACAAAATAAGACAAGCTGTAAAAGTGATATTAGAATTTTTTGCCTTGAGCGTCAAGTGAAACTGACGTATAAAACAGTTATAATAAAGAAAATTATTAGATTACTGAATATAAGGGGAAAAATATGTCAAGGCCCAAAAATAATCAAAGCAAAACACCCACAAATCCTAAAGGTGAAACGTTCCCCATTCACGAGCATCGCCCACAATTTAAGTTCGCGCAATTGATGAGTCTTCGTGAGGGTTTTATCTGTGAAAGCTGTGAGGAACCTTTGCGTTTCACTAAAAAATGGTACATTGTGAGTCGCGTTTGGTACTATATTTTCTTAGGCTTTCTGATTTATTCCGTGTTAAGCCAAAAAGATCCGGGCAGTGAGGCGATGGTTCGCAATTTTATCACCATTATTGTTTCACTTGTGGTCTATTTAATAGTTGCTGCAGTTATTCATCGCATGGCCACTTATGAAATAGATGAGCGCATTCAAGAGGCGAAAGCGGCCGCTGAAGCCCGTCTGACGGCTCAGAAAACGGCTGAACAGGCAAGTACGACCCCGCTCACGGCAGAACAAGAAGAGCTGCAGGCTTTATATAAACACTACGAAGAGCTTAATTCAAACAAAAGTGCTGAAGATTCGGCGGTGTTTGCCGAGATGTCGGCACAGCCTGTTACTGAAGCGGCTCCGAAGGAAACAGTTGATGAAATACCGACAAGAGTGAAAGGAAAAGAAGAATTTTGCGTTCATGAAGTAGGGCCCGGTTGGCGCAATTACCTTGCAGGAACCATGGAGTTTGATTGTGCCAAGTGTGGTAAACGCATCAGCTTTACTGCCCAGGTTCGTAGAAGCTACAATTTGGTCCTCATGTCGATTACTTTATTAATGCTTATTCCAATGCTTATGATGGAAAAGGTCAGCTTTTCCCTCTACTTTTTGATAACGCTCGGTGTGTTGGTTCTGGCGACGATTGTACAGTATTTACTGGTCAAAAAAGCCCCGAAAGAGTAGCGCTTATCCGAATCAAATCTCGTTTACGACATTCTTTTTATATAAGAGGGCTAAGCCTTTGAGTAAGAGGTGCTGATCGTAAAGAACCTTTTTTTGGCAAAAACCGATGACGGAGGGAATCAGGCCGCCGGTTGCAACCGTAGTGCAGCTTTCGCCTAACTCCGCTTCAATGCGATCAATTAAACCGTCAATCATGGCGGCTTGGCCGTAAATTGCACCCGCCTTCATGCTGTTGACCGTGTTTTTTCCGATTAACTGAGCAGGTGCCGAAAAATCAATATTACGCAGCTGTGCGGTGCCGGACACTAAAGCGTCCACTGAAACGGAGAGGCCCGGAATAATGAGGCCTCCTAAATAGTTCTTATGGCGGTCAATTACGGAAAAAGTGGTAGCCGTTCCCATATCTATAACTATAAGCGGGGCGGGGTACTCCTCAATCGCGGCTAAGGCATCAACGACAAGATCCGAGCCCAGTTCAGACGGATTATCGATGCGGATATTGAGTCCGGTTTTCAGACCGGGCCCAACAACCAATGCGTCGAGTCCCAGAAGAGTATGGATAGCATAAGAAAGAGTCGCCTTCATATGAGGGACAACAGAAGAGACAATGGCCCCCTTGATAGCGGAGCGGTCTACTTGATGAATGAGTAAAAAGTCATGCAACAAAAAGGAAAACTCATCCGCCGTTTTTTTCTTATCTGTAGCACAGCGCATGCTTTTAATTATTTCTTGTCCGCTCATTAAGCCGATGACAACGTGACTGTTACCGATGTCGATAGCTAAAATCATAAACTTACCTCAACTTTTCTTCATGCCGATTTGATTTAATATAGGGTAGGCCAGGGCTATGAAAAACACGGCCACCAATACTTCCGGTATACCGTTGCTGCTGATTACACCGA
>CAYFRY010000047.1:252-7922 GCA_964345665.1 uncultured Oscillospiraceae bacterium | reverse complement strand
CCAATCCCAATTCCGGTAGCGTGTTTCAGCCAAAACCTCAATCCGAGCCCAATCCTCATCGGAAAACGCAAAGTAATTAGGCTCTTTGCCGAAAAAATACGCCTCTAAGGCACTTTTAAACTCGTCCATACTTGTATGGGGAGCGCCTTCGAACGCTTTCAGATTTGTAACCGAAGCGGGACGAGATTTCACACCCTTGGCCTCATAGAGCTGAGCCTCAGGGTTGGCAGAACGTCGCAAAGCCTCTAAATCGCAGTCAAAAAGCAGGGTGCCATGATGTAAAAGTCTTTTCCCCTGCCTCCTCTGAGCACTGCCCGATATCTTTTTGTCGCCCAAATAGATGTCGCAGCCATTTTTAATTTCAACAGGATAATCCAGAGCGTTGAGGGCCTCTACCATCGGTGTCAAACAGTGTGAGTAGTCCACCTCACGCCCCTCTTCATTCAAAATCATGGTGTAATTAAGGTTTCCGGGGTCATGATAGACTGTACCGCCACCTGTAATACGACGAATGACGGGTAGATTATGGGTCCAGGCATAAGGGAGATTGATTTCGGCAAAAGGATTCTGATACGCACCAAAGACCACGGCGGCTTCGTTTTGCCAAAAATACAAAAATTCGTCATGGGTCGGCAGAGAAAATAAAAAATCCTCAAGCGCCTGGTTAAGATAAGGGTTTTGATGTGGATTGGCCAGCGTTTTCAAAGGCTTGTCCTCTCTGCTTCTTTCCTCTAAACATAACACAAAGTGCATCGTGAAGCGATGGTATAAAAACAGCACGTCCGGACTTAGCCGAACGTGCTTAATGAAAATCATTTCATTAGAAATCAGAAACCGTCATCGTAGTCGCTGTCATCGTTGTAGCTACTGTCATCGTAGTCGCTGTCATCGTTGTAGCTACTGTCATCGTAGTCACTGTGCCCGTCGTTGTAGTCACTCTCGCCATCGTAGTCACTGCTACCCGCGTAGTCGCTATCACCGTCGTAGTCACTCTCACCGTCGTAGTCACTGTCGTCCCAATCGATGGGAATTTCATAGCGATATTTCATCGTCTCATAAGGTTCCGTGCTGTTTTGCCATTGTTCATAGTTTTCAATCCCTATTTCATAACGCAATTTGCGATCCAGTGCTTTATTCAAGTAGTCGGAAAAATCGATTTCATAACGTTTGTAGGTCTCCTCATCCGCATTGATAGCGAGTGTAACTTTACCACCATCTTGTAAAAAGCCCATCTGAATGGCGCGTTCAATCAAATCTTTCACGACAAGGTTTTTATCTTTATCTGCCGGCTTGTAGCCTTTAAGAAGCGCTTGGCCTTCCGGATTCAGCCCTTTCAACTCCAAGACCGAACCCTGACGATTCAAATCCATTTCAACCTGCGGGTTAATTTGTAAAACAACCGAGGAGTAAGCGACTAAATAGTTTGAGCGATAGAAAAGACCCGTTCCAAGCAGTAGGCCAAAAACCATAACTAAACTTAAAATCGCCGTCGCCAGGCGCATTCTTCCACGGTTCCGTCTATTTCCAAACGTAAATAAAAGTGAATCCAAGCGGGAGGATTTCTTTTCACTCATAAGTACCGGGTTGAGCACCTTTTGTCCGAGCTGATAATTCATATTGGCAGCACGAACAAACTCTCCTTTTTCAGACAGAAGAATGGCAAAATTCTTACGTAGTTCTATCACCATGTACTGCACTTAATATTCTCCCTTCACAATGGCCACTTGTGAGAGGTGGCCTCGTATCAACTCGTATCCATGGCTATAAATCAGCAGCAAAGCAATGAGGTAGTCTCTATGGCGCTCCAGTGTTTTGGAGGATACGCCGCTAAGCTTCGCCATACGTGTAATCGGTAATTTCTTGTTTTTCATAAACTGATCCATGAGTTTTCGGTCAAGTACCGCCACTTTCGCAGCATCCTGACAGGCTTGCAGGGTTCGTTTTTGTTTGGGGCACTTGTCAACCAAGTCTGTAAGCGAAACATTGAATAAAGACATTTGCACTCTCAACTCTTGGATTTCTTCAACCGCCACCTGACGTTGCATTTTTTCTTCTGTCGGATTGGACTCTTCCGGAATGATTTCCAGCAAACTGCTGTCCTGCTCATCACCGGTCGGGGCATCCAGTTCGACCAGGCCCTGATGGCGAACATTCTGACGCAGGTAGTCAATCAGGCGATTACGTATAAGTCTGGCAGCAAAACTCAAAAAAGCCCCTTTCATGTGTGAGTATTGCTGTATCGCCTCATAGAAGGCAATCATGGCGATGCTGAGTTCGTCGTCATGCCTTTCATCCGGAACGGTCTTCAGGAACTTGGCTGTTTCCGCACGAATAAAGGGCTTGTAGCTTTCTATGAAGTCATCCGCATACAAGCTATCTTCTTTGGCGGCATAAACCTGCCTTACAATTTCATGTTCACTGGCCATTCGTCCTCCTCATTAGTAGCATTCGTAGATAGATTCAATTATTCGGGGTCGAATCAAAGCAATCTTATGAATTCAAACCAATTGTTCCTGTTACTCTAAGTCATCGTGTGGTACTGTGAGTTTAGCTTATTTTATGTTTTCAGTTGATTTGAGTTTTATCAAGATAAGCCCATTTAATCACTTTTTCACAGTTCAATGGGCCAGGTCTAATGAGTTTACATCATTTTAAAATACAGGAGGTGCATTCGTGAAAAAACGCATTCCCCTTTGGATGCCGGAAGAATATCACTTTCCCGGTGCCGGTAATTTTATTCCCTTCCTTATGGCAAAGCTCCACAAAGATGATCAAGATCATCCTGCCATGATGGTCGTACCCGGAGGCGGTTTTATCCTCCTCTCTCCCGGCGAAGCAGACGGTGTAGCCGATAAATTTTATGAAATGGGCTACAATACCTTTGTTCTCGTTTATACCAATAATGTAACGTTGGATAAGCCGATGATTAAGCAAGCTATAGCTGACGCCCTCCGTGCCGTAAAAATACTTCGTAAGGAGCACAAAAACTACGGAATTAATGCGAATCAAATCTATGCTGTCGGTTTCTCTGCCGGCGCTTTTTTGGCTGCCTGTATGGCCACATTGTTTGACAGTGCGGACTATATTCGGAGCGACGTATTTAAAGAGGTTTCCGCTCGTCCCGATGCCGTCATTCCTGTCTATGGTCCGTTCATTATAGGTAAGCATGCCGGCACCAAGGCGGATAAGCGACTCCTGGGTAAGGATGCATCCGAAAGTGAGGTAGAAAAACACTCCCCACATCTGCAACTTACAAAGAACTCCTCTCCTATGTGTATATTTCAAGGCTCTTCGGATAAATTAGTACCGTCTCAAAACGCATTATTAATGGCTTGGGCATGCGCTGAAAAGAACGTCCCCTACGAACTTCATATCTTCTTGGGATGCGATCACGGTTTCATTTATAAATACGATGACCCCGCCTTTTTAGAAAGTTCTTCTCAGTATGTTTTTGAGCAACTTTATTACACGATCGAGTCTATGAGCAAGGAAGAACTTGCCTCCTATGGAAATCTCTTCAAGGAATTAAAACCCGGTATGCCCTACCGTGAATTTATCCATGTGGTGCTGAATGTCAGCATGACGAAGTTGTGGAACATCGGTCTGGGGCTCAATCAAGAAAAGGCAAAGGAGACAAGAAAAAGGAGAGAAGGTAATTTTCGCTATGCTTTGCATGACAACCCGTCTTCCGATCGTTGGTGGCATACCGTAGACAATTGGCTAAAACTCCTGACTCGAGTAAATAAATAACACGCTCTACTCTTCTATTCGTTCATATTAAGAGACTTAAGTATTAGGAGGCTTAAGTGTTAAGAGACTTAAGTGTTAAGAGGCCTAGGCGTTAAGAGGATTAAGCGACTTCGCCTTCTCATCGCTTCTCTTTAACATGAACTGATCTTTCCCCCGCCTAAAACATCATCACCGTCATAGAGCACGACGGCCTGCCCTTTCGTTATCGCACGTTGGGGCTCATCAAAAAGGACACGAAAGGAGTTTTCACTGATCGGTTCGACCAATGCGGGCTGCTCTCTGTGACGATAGCGAATTTTAGCCTGCACACGCTTGGGTGCCTTCAAACCCTCAAAGGCAATCCAATTAGCTGACTCGGCAATAAGCTCACGCGTGAACAAATCCTTATCTTCACCCAAAATCACACAATTATGCTCAACATCCAACTCCAAAACGAAAAGAGGGTGTGCCGCGGCAATGCCGAGTCCTTTGCGTTGGCCAATCGTGTAGTGAATGATACCGCGGTGACGCCCTAAGACTTTTCCTGAACGGTCTACAAAATCACCTGGTTCCGAAACAAGGCCTGCATAAGTTTCGATAAAAGAAGCATAATCTCCGTCCTTAATAAAGCAAATATCCTGACTGTCTCTCTGTTGGGCATTGAGTAGGCCCAGTGAGTCGGCTAAAGCTCGCACTTCCGTCTTCAGCATACCTCCTAAAGGGAAAAGCAAACGTGCCAACTGTTTCTGCGTCAGTGCATATAAAACATAGCTTTGATCTTTAGCCGAATCGAGTGCCTTGCTCAGCAAATACCTACCGCTTTTCTCATCCAAACGCAACTGCGCATAGTGCCCACTGACCAGATAGTCCGCACCGCGAGCCAAGGCTTCTTCCATCAAACGGTCAAATTTGATATAGCGATTACAATCGATACAGGGATTCGGCGTTTCACCACGCCTATAAGCCGCAACAAAGCGCTCCATCACCTCTTTGCGAAAAGCTTCTCCCAGATCCAAGACCTCAAATGGCAAATCGAAACGCTCAGCCGCCGCCCTGGCCAAAACAATCTCACGGGAAGAAGAACAAGATTTATCGCAGGCCGCTGTCAGCCCCTCACTTTCATAAAGTTTCAAGGTAATGGCGCTGCAATCGTAGCCTTGTTTTTTGACTAAAAATGCAGCAACGGAGCTGTCTACTCCGCCGCTCATTGCTATAATCGCTTTTTTCATTTCCAAACTTAACAAGCTGATGGAAACTCTTATTGGTTAAGGATTTTCCCGGAGCCGGTGACCTCCGTCAAGCCGGACTTGGAATAAATCTTAATACGCATATTATCTTGCGCTTCATCAACAGAAACCTCATAGGTTTCAGCCCATAGCGTTCTGAAATTTCGGATAATCTCCGCGACCTGCTCATCCGTCACTTCGCTTTGTAAAACCAAAGTTAAACGATCGTTGTTTTGGCCTTCAAACGCATATTCGTTTTCTTTCAGAGTCACGCCGGAAATAAAGTTCGGCATTTTGGCAGCCAATAGAGCTCGTTTATTGTTTCGGTTTAAAGTGAGTGGCAAAATAATCGCCGCCGCCAGCAAAACAATGCCTAAGCTGATGCCCGCAATAATCAATTTACTCTTTTTCGGCACCACCGGCTCTACGAGTTCCTTTTTAGCCAGGGCGACCTTTTCGGCAGGGGTCATCTTTTTTTCTTTATTTTTTTTGATAGACGGCTGTGACTTTTTAACAACGGGCGCGTTAGAAGCTATTGTACCGAAAGCCTGTGCCTGCTCCTCCGCACTGGGTTCTCCCATCGTTTCATTCGGAAACTCATAAGCTTCCGGATCTGCATCAATCGCAACCGCTTCGGATGGGTTCGTGTGTGCCCAACAAAACATGCAAACCGCATCGTCTTTAGCCGTATCAACCATAATGATGGAACCGCAATTTTTACAGCGGCCTTGTCTTAATGCCATATCTATCTATCCTTTTCTGTGCGCAAATCTGCGTCCCTTGGCGAATTTTACAAAGGCTATTATAATGTGAGACGGGGTAAAAAAGCAATTTTATCTCGATTTCCCCATAAAAAGGAGTTTCAGGATGACTATAGTTTCAGAGAAGTCTTTCGCCTCGTTCGATTTGCCAAGCTCAAAAGCCTTAAGTGCACTTTACGGACACGATGAGGAAATTTTAGCGGAACAATGTGAACGTTACCGCTTGCTTGCCGAGCGTTTCGAAGGCTACTTTCCGAAGCACAAAGAAATTTCCTTTTTCAGCAGTCCCGGACGAAGTGAGATAATCGGGAACCATACGGACCATCAAAACGGAAAAGTCATGTGTGCAGCTGTTCGTATGGACATCGCCTGTGCGGCCTCCAAAAATGACGACATGGTTATACGCCTGAAGTCCAAGGGTTTTGACAAAATCGATGTCATTGATTTACAGGTCTTGGAAAAGCAGGATGAAGAAAACGAGCATTCCGCCTCTTTGATTCGAGGCATTGCGGCCCGCTTTGACCAGCTGGGACTGAAAATCGGCGGTTTTGACGCGTATACCGAAAGCTCTGTCATGAGAGGCTCGGGACTTTCTTCTTCTGCAGCTTTTGAAATCTTGGTCGCGACCATCATGGATCATTTTTATAATGACGATGCTCTGAGCGGCCTGGAGAGGGCTCAGATTTCACAGTACGCCGAGAACGTTTACTTCGGAAAACCTTCCGGTTTGATGGATCAGTGCGGCTGCGGTATAGGCGGTTTTATTTACATAGACTTTAAAGAAAAGGAAAAACCTTTCGTGAAGCAACTTGCCGTTGATTTCGATGCGCTCGGTTACGATTTGGTCATCACGCACCCGGGCGGAGATCATGCGGATTTGACTGACGCCTATGCATCCATCCCTGCGGAAATGAAGTCGGTGGCTAAGGCCATGGGTTTCCAATGGCTGAGTGAAGTGGATGAGGCCGATTTTATCGCAGCTTTGCCAAAATTACACCAAGACGTTTCGGACCGCGCCATTCTGCGTGCCTTCCATTTTTATAATGAGCAAAGGCGTGTTGACAAGGCTTTTTCTGCTCTTGAGGCCGAAGATTATCGGGCATTCTTCTCGGAACTGAAAGCTTCCGGCTTAAGTTCCTGGATGCATCTCCAAAACATCTCCCCGCCGAACGGCTCGGCCGAGCAGCCCATCGCACTTGCGCTGGCTGTTTCTGAGCGTATTTTAGCCGGTCGTGGAATTAACCGCGTACACGGGGGTGGTTTTGCCGGGACGATACAGGCCTTTATGCCTAAAGAAGTGACGGATGAATACCTTCGTGAAATGAACGCCATTTTCGGTGAAGGCGCAGCCGTCAAGGTAGGACTTCGCGCCTATGGTGGCATCGCACTGAGTAAGTTGAATTAAGGGGGTAAGGTGGCCAGGCAATCGCATGCTTACTTTATGCGCCGTGCCCTTTATTGGGCTAATAAGGCGGCGGTTCAAGATGAGGTACCGGTAGGTTGCGTCATTGTAAAAGAAGGCCGCATTCTGGCACATGGTTATAATCGCCGCGAGCAAAAACAAGATCCCACAGAACATGCCGAAATGATGGCCATCCGTTCTGCCGCCCGAAAGCTCGGGACTTGGCGTTTGGAGGGCTGTGATGTATATGTCACGCTTGAACCCTGTTTTATGTGTGTGGCGGCGATTCAGCAGGCTCGCATTCGCACACTCTATTTCGGAGTTTCGGACCCTAAGGCGGGTGCCGTCGTTTCACAAGGTCAGCATTTTGAGGAGCACGTTTTAAACCATCGTTGTGAGGTGCATTCGGGCTTATTATCTAAAGAGTGCGGGGCTGTGCTTAAGTCCTTTTTCCGTCGTCTGCGCCGTGAGAGGCGTGAGAGTTAAATAGAACATCGCTTGTAAGGTCTTATTTTTTCATATTCTCCAGTAGTAGCGAACTCTTGTATAGAG
>CAYFRY010000047.1:0-242 GCA_964345665.1 uncultured Oscillospiraceae bacterium | reverse complement strand
CTTTCTTTTATTATCGTTCACAAGAGCATAGCCACAAAGAATAAACGAAAGGACTTTTACTATGAAAAAGATTCTATCTACAGTGATGGCACTGATTATGTGCACAATGATGCTGGGTGCTTGCGGATCAAAGAAAGTGACAACGGCCACTACAATGGCAAAACCAAGCGAAACCGAGACGACAAAAATTACAGAAACCACGACTGAAGCGACCACTGCAGCTCCCACAGAGACGACTACGG
>CAYFRY010000046.1:0-8295 GCA_964345665.1 uncultured Oscillospiraceae bacterium | reverse complement strand
CCTCTACCGTGTGATGGCAATCGATATCTAAATCTCCTTCGCAACGAAGACTCATATCCATACCACTATGTTTGGCTAATTGATCCAGCATATGATCAAAAAAGGCTTCGCCTGTCCGGTTGTCCGCCTTACCTATACCGTCCAAATTAAGGCTCAAATCAATTTTTGTTTCTTTCGTCTGCCTACTTAACGAGGCTCTTCTCAGCTCTGTCATTACAGTCTCCCTTCTTGTTAGAGGTTATTATACCGCTTTAGTCTTGGATAAGTTTGGCAAAAGCATGCAGGAATTGTGACATCTCCTCTTCAGAGCCGATCGTAACACGCACATAATCCCTTAAAGCCGGCTGACTGAAATAGCGGATTAAAATCCCCTGCTCTTTTAACGAACGATAAATCTTTTCTCCGGAAAAGCCGGGAACCTTCATCCATAAGAAGTTAGCCTGAGAATCCGTACATTCCACTGAGAGCTTAGCCAAATCCTCTTTTAACTTTTCTCTCGTACGCACAATTCGCGCACAATTTTCGGCAAAATAGCGCCCCTCACCAAGCGAGGCTAGAGCCAAACTTTGAGCCAGTCGATCTACTGGATAGGAGTTGATACTGTCTCGCACGATTTCTAAAGCGGAGATTAAGTCCGGATGCCCCAAGGCATAGCCCAAACGCAAACCCGCTAAAGCACGAGACTTCGAAAAAGTCTGCACAATCAAGAGATTATCGTAAGTATTCAACAAACCCACTGCGGACTCAGGAGCAAAATCCACATATGCTTCATCTACTATAAGCAGCCGATCGGGCTTTTGTTTCAACAAGACCTCAATTTCCTGATTGTTCAGGAAAAGAGCGGTCGGCGCATTGGGATTGGCCAGAATGACCGCCCGAGAAGGCCGGTTATAATCTGTAAGCGCCACGCTTAAATCCTCATTTAAGGGAATTTTTTCCAAGTTGACGTCAAAAAAATCTGCATAGACGGGATAAAAGGAATAACCGAGTTCAGGCGTTAAAACAGGAAGGGCTTCTGAACCCGTTTCAAAAAAGGCCTGAAAACAGAAGGCAAGGACCTCATCCGAACCATTTCCTACAAATACATTTTCTTTATGCAAATCAAACAATTCGGCGAGAGCCGTACGTAGTTCCGACTGTTGAGGGTCCGGATAAAGCCGTAGCTTTTCCGCATCAAAATGGCGTAAAGCGTCATACACAGCCGGAGCCGGAGGGTAAGGAGACTCATTGGTGTTGAGTTTTATGTAGCGTTTATCCTGAGGCTGTTCGCCCGGAACATAGGGTGTCGCGTCTTTGATCCTGTCGGACCAAAATTTGTTATTCATGCTAAGTCCTCCTCACCCAAGCGAATCGCAATCGCCGCAGCATGACAGTCCAAGCCCTCGGCTTGAGCCAAGCGTATAATCTTTTTTCCATCCGCTTTCAATGCCTCTTCTTCGTATCGAATCACGGACATTTTTTTAATAAAATCACCTGTATTCAGAGGAGAGAAGAAGCGAGCGGAACCGGAGGTCGGAAGCACATGATTCGGCCCTGCCCAGTAATCACCCAAAGGTTCAGGACTGTAGTAACCCAAAAAGATAGCCCCCGCGTTCTTAATCTTCGGTAAAAGTTGCTCTATCCATTCATCCGATAAGCAAAGTTCAAGGTGTTCGGGCGCCATGTCATTAATTATTTCAATCGCCCTGTGCATCTTGTCCAAAACAACAATAGCTCCGTAGTTACGAAGGGAAGCCATGAGTATCTCTTTTCTGGGTGCCTGTTCAACAAGAACAGAAATCTCCTTTTGAACCGCTGCCGCTAAGCCCTCATCCTCTGTCAGTAGAATAGCCGAGGCCAAGGCATCATGCTCAGCTTGACTGAGTAAGTCGCGGGCCACGAACTTCGAGTTCGCTCCTTTATCCGCAACAATCAGAATCTCGGAAGGGCCGGCGAACATATCGATATCCACCTGCCCGAAGACCATGCGCTTGGCCGTGTTGACATAAATGTTTCCCGGACCGCAAATCTTATCAACAGCAGGAACAGATTCAGTGCCGTAAGACATCGCGGCAATCGCCTGTGCTCCGCCCACTTTTAAAATACGAGCCACTCCGGCAAGCTTAGCCGCAACTAAAATGCTTGAATTCACCAAACCGCCCGAAGCAGGAGGCGTACACATGATCAGTTCTTCAACCCCCGCCGCTTTGGCAGGAATGGCATTCATCAAAACAGACGAGGGCAAAGGTGTGGAGCCTCCGGTGCCGCCGGGCACATAGAGGCCGACTCGGGCTAAGGGACGTCTAAGAAGGCTGAGCTTTTTACCCGGAGCTTCGATATACATGTCTTGCTCTTGCTCTAATTGCTTTTCGTGAAAAAGGCGAATATTATCAGCCGCTTCTCTCAGAGCCTCGAAAAGCTCAGGTTCCAGACTTGCCTTGGCTGCCTCCAGCTCTGCAGAATGGACTTCCAGGCCGGAAGCGTCAAGTTTCGCGCGGTCGAATTTGGCCGTATAGGCAAGAACTGCCGCATCACCTTCGAGACGAACCTTTGCCAAAATCTCTTCGACTGAGGAAACCACTTCGGGCATGAGCATTTTCTGCCGATTACCTAAGCGTTCCAGTAAGCTTTCGCTACTCCCCTCGTCAACTTTGAATAAATCGATATAGTTTTCCATTTTTGTTATGACTTCCCTTTGCCTTCCACTTCAATCTTTACGGGCCAGATCAGCTCTCACGGCCTCTAAAAGGGGCTTGATGCGTTTGGCTTGCATATTCATACTGACACGATTCACAATCAAGCGTGCCGAAACCGGAACGATACTTTCGTAAACACACAAACCATTTTCAACTAAAGTCCGACCGCTTTCAACAATATCGACTATCATGTCCGCTAAACCCGTAAGCGGAGCCAGCTCTACGGAGCCGTTCAACTCGATAATTTCTACGGACTCACGACAAACATCCTTAAAATAACTACGTGTCACATGTGGATACTTAGTTCCCACTCGTTTATGCGGAATAGAGCGCCAATTATCTTTATTTGAGGCAGGCCCACAAATGGCCAACTGACAGATTCCAAAGCCCAGGTCAGCGACTTCATAAAGATTACGGTGGGCTTCCAGAAGCGTGTCTTTTCCGACAATACCCAAATCTGCGGCACCGTATTCTACATAGGTCGGCACGTCACTGGGCTTAGCCAAAATAAAACGCAAGTTCTGCTTCTCATCTTCTAAAATCAGCTTTCGTCCGGGATCTGCCAGAATGGAACAGTCAATCCCGCATCGCTCAAATATCTTGCAGGCTTCATCCGATAAACGCCCCTTCGCCAAAGCGACCGTCAATGTTTTCATAGCATTACCTCTTCTTCGATTTTCTCAAAAAGGAGTTCTTTATTTGAATCAATAAAAGCCAGCGCAAAAACCTTCCTCCGCTTGGCAAAATCTCGAAAGGTTTCGAGCTCGTTCACGTCATAGCAAAATTCCGTCACATAGGCCTGCTGACGTAAAACAGAGGCTTTTGGCCATAGCTCGGAAGCTTTCCCCGGTGCAGCAGCCAGTAAAACCTTCTTTTCCTCTCTCGGGAAGCGCTTACCCTGGCGACGCAGGGCCATCAAGGCCAAGTCAACGCCCATTGAAAAGCCCGTTGCCTTGATATTTTGACCGAAAGTAGCTGCCGCCTGATCATAACGGCCTCCGCTCAAAAGAGCGAAACCCAAATCGTAAGTAAAGGCCTTGAAAGTCAGGCCGGTGTAATAATTCATGCTCTGGAGTAAGCTGAGGTCTATCGAAAGATAATCCGCATATCCCCAGGATGCGAGCAGTTCCAGAACTTGCCTTAAGGCCTCCAGTGCTGCACATGCCTCGTTCGGCAATAGTTCAAAGTCCATGCCCTCTAATTCTTCAAGCGTCATCGGCTGTTCGAAGTATCGGCGGATAATTTGAATCTCTTGCTCATCCAAACCGATATTCCTTGCGAAGGATTCCGCACCGAGCATATTACGACTGTCAATCAGCTCAGAGAGCTGCTCCGCCTCCTCCTGTTTAAGCTCCCAAGCATGAAATAAAGCTTTTGTAAAGGCAACCGTTCCCAAAGATATTTGCATTTCATTCAGGCCCAAAACCTGACAGGCCATGATAGACAAAGCGATGATTTCCGCATCCGCCTCAGCTCCTTCTAAACCTAAGAGCTCAACGCCGGCCTGTGTAAAGGCACGCTGACGACCGCCGCCGCACTCATTGAAACGAAACATATTTTGAATATATGATAACCTGAGCGGAAAGGCCTCAGGGGAAAATTTAGTGGCAGCCATCCGAAGAGCAGGTACAGTTCCGTCAAAACGCAAGGCCAGAACCCTGGACTGCTCGTCGCAAAGCTTGAACAAAGCTTCTTGAGGCGCTAAAGCGCCCGCCGCGTAAACATCGTAAAACTCGAGGCCGGGTGTTGAAATTTCCTGATAGGAAAAAGAGTTGAATAAACTTCTCAGACGCTCTTCAATCACTCGCTTATCCTTTGTCGTTTCCGGAAGAAGATCGTTCATCCCTTCCGGAGTATAATATTGCCACTTATTCATGAGCCATGCTCCTCTCAATGCTAAGGGCCAAAACAGCCCGATCGCTTCACCTCACTGAAGCAGTGAAGTGATTATGTCAATTCAATAGTTTTTTGTCAAGCTTAAAATCAATACGGTCATTTATGATATGCCTCGGATCTTTGAATCTTAAAAGCTCGAAACAGCTGTTCCAGGAAGATAATTCGGGCCATCTGATGCGTAAAAGTCAGATTGGACAGCGAAATACGCTGATTGGCGCGCCGTAGGACCTCTTCGGAATAGCCGTTCGAACCTGCAATAAGAAAGCTTAACTTCGCTCCTCCACGGACAAACCAATCCTCCAGTTGAGCCGAAAAAGCTATAGAGTCAGGCTGAGTTCCGCCCAGGTCTAAGGCAATTACATAGTCTTGAGCAGAAATTTTTGACAGAAGCTTTTCACCTTCAAGCTTGCCTTGTTGTACTGAAGTCAAGCCGGATTGGGCTTCGGGCAGCTCAATAATCTCAAGCTCCGTAAAACGTGAGAGTCGCTTCCGGTACTCTTGTTCGGCCTCTTTGAGCCAAGTTTCTTGCAATTTGCCAATCACTAATAGACGAATCTTCATAAATAAACCATGGGACCCGCTTCATAACGTGGTGCCAGGCGCAGGCGCAGGTCTTCTCCTACCTTGATATTTTTACTGAGTAAAACCTGTTGAACGGTCAAATCGGCCAGGGCAGGCATATTGTTTTCAACGGAAAGGTGGGAAAGCACATATTCCTCGCAGCCCTCTGAAAGCAAGTCCGCGATGGCCTCTGCTGCATCGGTATTGGAAAGGTGTCCTTTTTCCCCTGCGATACGCTGTTTCAATTCCCATGGATAAGAACCTGCCCACAGCATATTAGGATCATAATTTGCCTCAATATAGATAAGACGACTTTGAGCGACCGCACGTAATAAATCATCCGTCACTTGACCCAAATCCGTAAAGACCGAAACTTTGTGTCTACCGTCGTTCAAGCTGAAACCTAAAGGCTCAGCAGCATCATGCGGTATACTGAAAGCTTCCACTTCCAAGTCTGCCAATGAAATTTTCTGGCCGGCTTGAAGGAGATGTACGTCATGCTCAACAGCCCTGGGAACGCGCGCAGACCATTCGCGATAGGTACCTGCAGACATATAGATAGGAAGCTTATGCCGTCTGGCGAAAACTTCCAATCCGCTGATGTGATCGCTATGTTCATGTGTAACGAGAACAGCCGAAATCTCTTCCGGAGAGATCTCCAAGCCATTAAGACCGGCACAAATACGTTTACAGGAAATGCCGCAATCTACTAAGACCTTAGTGGAAGCGGATTGAAAATAGATGGCATTACCGCTACTTCCAGAAGCCAGACTGCATGTGGCCGCCGGCGAATGGAAAAAGGTGTTTTTAATCATGGACTTTTATGCTTTCCAGATTTCCGCACCCAGAGCGCTCAGCTTTTTCTCAATATTTTCATAGCCGCGCTCCACGATATGGGCGTCTTCAATCTCGGTTTCACCGCTGGCAATCAGACCTGCGATAACCATAGCCGCCCCTGCTCTTAAATCACGGGCACGTAATTTAGCACCTCGCAAATGACTAGGGCCGTCAATCATAGCGTAATTGCCTTGGATAGAAATGCTGGCTCCCATAAGCATCAAATCGTCCACATATTGGAATCTCGTCGCCCATACACTCTCATGCATACGTGAACTTCCTACTGCAGTCGTCAATAGAACCGTGGTTTGAGGCTGTAAATCGGTCGGAAAACCGGGATAGGGCATCGTTTTAAAGTTCGTGCTCTCCAAAGCTTGGTTTTCATCCGTCCAAATACGACAGTAATCTTCACCGACTTCCGTACGCACACCCATCTCTTCCAGTTTAACAGTCAAGGATTCCATGTGTTTAGGAATAATATTCTTAACGGTAACATCTCCACGCGTCGCTGCCGCAGCAATCATATAGGTCCCGGCTTCAATCTGATCGGGAATAACCGAATAATAGGCACCGCCGGGTAGGTTTTTAACCCCCTTAATCCTGATAATGTCGGTTCCTGCACCTGTGATATTGGCTCCCATCGCATTTAAAAAGTTCGCTACATCGACAATATGCGGCTCTTTAGCCGCATTTTCTATGATGGTAAGGCCATTGGCCTTAGTCGCTGCCAGAATTAAGTTGATCGTCGCTCCTACGGAAACGACATCTAAAAAGATACGACTGCCGTTTAGACCATTGTCGACTTTAATGTGAATCTCTCCGCCTCCCGCGTCAACGCTGGCTCCTAAGGCTGCGAAACCCTTGATATGCTGATCAATCGGTCTTGTGCCTAAATTACAGCCTCCGGGCAGATTCATGCGTACCTCACCCAATTTCCCGAGCAAAGCGCCCAATAAATAATAAGAAGCCCTAATTTCTCTGGTCTTATCCGAGCAAGTTTCTCTAAAAGAAACCATGGTCGGATCTATACGCATTTTGTTATCACCTAAGAGATCAATGCGAGCTCCGAAATCACGACAAATCTCCACTAAAATCATGACATCCGCAATTTCCGGTACATTCTCCAAGATGCAAGGACCATCCACCAACATCGCGGCAGCCACCACTCCAAGCGCGGCATTTTTAGACCCACTCACTTCAACTGAACCCATCAGTCGTTTATTTCCATGAATTATAAAGCTAGACAAAATAAATCCTCCCGGAGCTATTATCGTTTCTTATCCGTCGCGTTAGGCATACGGTTCGTTTTTTTCGCTGCTTTGGCAGTAGACACACTCTTGTGAATACCGGAGTCTGCGCCTTCATTTTCATTCATCATTTCATTGCCCTCATTGGCAAAACGTGTAATCAGTTGTCTTAATTTCTCATCGTTTAAATCACTAAGAGAGTCAATGGACTCACCCTGTTCATTTAGTTGGGAAACAAGTTCTTTCGCCGCAGCCATACGCAGCTCAGAATGCAAACTCACGTTAGAAAGCACGTCCGTCAGTGTATCACAATAGACCTTCGAGGCAAGCGGGATCATAACCGTAAAACTGGAACCCTGTCCTAATGCGCTCTGGACAGAAATTTGTCCCATATGCATACCGACCAGTTCTTGAGCTATTGCTAAGCCAAGTCCTGTGCCTCCATACATACGCGAACCGGTCATATCCACTCGATAAAAACGATTAAAAATTTGAGGAATGTGTTTTTCTTCAATACCATGACCGGTATCGGTTACTTTGACATAAACAGAGTCCAGAACACGCCCTACATAGACTTTTATGGAGCCACGCGTATCCGAATACTTGATAGCGTTGCTGATTAAATTGCTGACTATACGCTCTAAAGAGGAACGGTCGCCGAAAACAACAGGCAATTTTGACATCTCCATAAAACTCATATGCTGCTGCTTTTCTTTAGCCTGAACTTGCATACGGTCAACCGTCTGCTTAACTAAGAAACTAAAATCAAGAGGCTCCATTCGGTTTTGTAATTTTCTGGAATCAATGCTTGAAAGCAAGAGTAGGTCTTCTACCAGACCCTCCATACGAATCGCATCGTCATGAATGCGCACCAGATCCTTACGTACACCGTCTTTTTGTTTTTCATCCAAACCCCAGTCTAAAAGAGATTCGGAATACGTGGTAATAGTAGTCAATGGTGTCTTTAGTTCATGAGAAACATTGGCCACAAACTCCTTACGCTGCTTTTCTTGGAGTTCCTGATCCGTAATATCTTGTAACAGAATAATATGCCAACTATTCTGGCTAAGCTTTTCAGG
>CAYFRY010000045.1:0-8413 GCA_964345665.1 uncultured Oscillospiraceae bacterium | reverse complement strand
AATCAGGCATTCATGAACAGTTTGATGTCATCGTCAACTGTTCCGACACCCGCAATACCGAAATTTTCAACCAATACCTTGGCCACATTGGGCGACAGGAAGCCCGGCAGCGTGGGGCCGAGGTGGATGTTCTTCACACCCAGGGACAGCAGCGCCAAGAGAACAATGACGGCCTTTTGCTCGTACCAGGCAATATTGAAAGCAATCGGCAGCTTGTTGATGTCGTCAAGACCGAACACTTCTTTGAGCTTCAGCGCGATGACCGCCAGAGAATAGGAGTCGTTGCACTGTCCGGCGTCCAGCACTCTCGGGATGCCGCCGATATCGCCCAGCTTCAGCTTATTATAGCGATACTTCGCGCAGCCCGCCGTCAGAATCACCGTGTCCTTCGGCAGCTTCTCGGCAAACTCGGTATAGTATTCTCTGGACTTCATGCGTCCGTCACAGCCGGCCATGACAAAGAACTTTTTGATCGCGCCGGATTTGACGGCATCGACGACCTTATCTGCCAGAGCTATCACCTGATTATGGGCAAAGCCGCCGACAATGCTGCCGGTTTCGATTTCATCGGGCGCGGGAAGGGTCTTGGCAAGCGCGATGATTTCGGAAAAATCTTTTTTGCCGTTCTCGTCGGCTTCAATATGCTTGCAGCCGGGATAGCCGGTGGAACCCGTGGTAAAGATCCTGCCCCGGACTTCCTCGCTTCTGGGCGGGACGATGCAGTTGGTGGTAAAGAGGATGGGGCCATGGAAGGATACGAATTCGTCAAGCTGCTTCCACCAGGCGTTGCCGTAGTTGCCGGCGAAATGATCATATTTCTTAAAAGCCGGGTAATAATGGGCGGGCAGCATCTCGCTGTGGGTATACACATCCACGCCGGTGCCTTCGGTCTGCTCCAAAAGCTGTTCCAGATCGGTCAGGTCGTGGCCGGAAATCAAAATTGCGGGATTTTTACGGACGCCGATATTGACTTCGGTGATTTCCGGATTGCCGAACCGCGATGTGTTGGCCTCATCCAGAAGCGCCATGACCTTCACGCCGTATTCGCCCGTTTTCAGGGTCAGCGCCACCAGATCGTCGGCAGAGAGGGAATCGTCCAGCGTTGCCGCCAGCGCCTCATAGATGAAAGCGTTGATCGCCAAATCTTCTTTCCCGATGTTTTTCGCATGCTCGGCGTAGGCCGCCATGCCCTTAAGACCGTATGTGATCATTTCACGGAGAGAACGCACGTCCTCGTTTGCGGTTGACAGCACGCCGATAGAGGCAGCCTTTTCCAGCATGGATTCTCTGGAACCAACCGTGAAGGTCGCCGCGTCGTGCAAACCCGCGGAAGCAGAAGAATTTCTGAGGTTATCTCTTACGGCGATCATTTTCACGATCTGCTTTTCAATCGAGCCGTCGTCGAAATTCGCGTTGGTGATGGTCATGAACAGACTGCTCAGCACTTCATGGTTTGTCTCGCCGAGGCTTTTGACATCCAGTTTCCCTTTGACCACGATCTGCGAGATGCCTTTAAGGGTGTAAATCAAAAGATCCTGAAGCTTTGCTACGTCTTCGGTTTTTCCGCACACGCCGCGCACCGCGCAGCCCTTTCCTCCTGCGGTCTCCTGACACTGATAACAAAACATACTCATTTTACTTCCTCCTTTAAAATTCAGTCTTCAACGGGTTCAAAATCGCCCTTTTCGGCAAAACAAATCGGGCACTGCCAATCGTCGGGCAACTCTTCAAATGCCGTGCCGGGGGCGATGCCGCTGTCGGGATCGCCAAGCGCGGGATCGTAGATATACCCGCAGGGAATACATCTGTACTTTTTCATTTGAGTTCCTCCTTCGTTTTCTCAGCTTTTTGGAGCGGGCGCCTTTACGATAATCAACTCCAACGTTTCGTCATGCGCATTTCCGACATTCATTTTCGTTTGAAACGGAATTTTCAGCAGCGTTCCGGCCTCGTACTCATGGATTTCCTGATCATCAAGGCCGATGGAAAGCTGTCCTCGAATGACGGTCATATACACGTTTGAATTGGATAAGTGTTCCGGCAGCCCCTCGCCCTTGTTGAACACCATGTGGAGGTAATGCAGGTTTTCGTCAAATAAGATTTTTTCTATCGCTTTTTCATTGGAAGTGGACATCTTATACTCTTTTTCTACCATAATAATAGCCTCCTGTCAATCAAGAATTTTTCCGTCGGTTGAAATCGTGACAACCTGCCAGGGAATCATTTTTCCGCTGTTTTGAAGCGCCCTTTTTACCGCGTTTTCGATCCCGCCGCAGCAGGGAACTTCCATTCTCACCACCGTGACGCTTTTGATGCTGTTGTTCTTTATAATCTCGGTCAGCTTTTCGCTGTAATCCCCTTCGTCAAGCTTGGGGCAGCCGATCAGAGTCACTTTGTTCCGGATAAATCTGTTGTGAAAATCGCCGTAAGCATAGGCCGTACAGTCGGCGGCAATGAGGAGATTGGCGTCCGCAAAATACGGAGCATTGACCGGTGCAAGCTTGATCTGGACGGGCCATTGTGACAACTGGCTTTTGTTTTCGCCGGTATTGGGGCGGACGGCCTCACACTCATTTTCCCGATGGAGAGTTTTAGACTGTGTGCCCGGGCATCCGCAGCCCAGCGTTTCTCCCTGCTTGCTCAGCTTGCTTTTCTTCACGGCCGCTTCGTCGTATCCCTTCGCTTCACGTTCCTCAAAACTGATCGCTCCTGTTGGGCAGGCCGGCAGGCAATCTCCGAGGCCGTCGCAATAATCATCGCGGAGAAGCTTTGCTTTTCCGTTTACCATGCCGATTGCCCCTTCATGGCAGGCTTTTGCGCACAGACCGCAGCCGTTGCATTTCTCTTCATCAATTCTAATAATTTTTCGAATCATATTCCGTTCTCCCCTTTTTCCAAGTGCGTTTCCTCAAGTTATTATTGACTTTATGTCTTGAGTTTACTATTCTTAAGACAATAAGTCAGTTGGAATTCCAACGAAAGAGGATTTTATGAAAAATTATTTGGATGTGCTGAAAACAGTACGATTGTTCAAGGGCATTGAAGAGGCTGATTTGCAGCCGCTTTTATCGTGCCTGTGCGCGAAATCGGTTCATTACGGGAAAGGGCAAATCGTATTTTCCAGCGGCGAGAGCATCGAAAAATTCGGCATCGTTCTATCGGGACAGGTTCAGGTCGTACAGGACGACTATTACGGAAACAGAAACATCCTTGGAAAAATTGACATGGGGAATCTGTTCGGGGAATCCTTTGCCTGCGCGGAAATAAAAACGCTTCCGGTCAGTGTAATCACAACGACCGAAAGCGAACTGCTATTTATCGACTGTCACAGGCTTGCCGTCCCGTGCGCCAAGGCGTGCGGATTTCACAGCAGGCTCATTCAGAATATGTTGAGTATCGTATCCATGAAAAATATATCGCTGACACAGAAAATTGAATTTACCTCAAAACGCACCACCCGTGAAAAGCTCCTGGCCTACCTTGCGACTGAGGCCAAGAAATCGGGAAGCAGTCACTTTTGCATTCCATTCAACCGGCAGGAACTGGCGGACTACCTTTCCGTCGAGCGCAGCGCCATGTCGGCCGAGCTTTCAAAGCTCAGGGATGACGGCGTTCTAAAGTTTCACAAAAACCAGTTCGATCTGTTATAGCTGTATCGTACGGTTACTAATTTCAATGATTCCCTCGTCCTTCATTTTTTTCAGTTCCCTGAACAGCGACAGTCGTTGAACGCCCAAGTAATCTGCCAGTTCTTTTTTACTGAAAGGGAGGATGATTTTCGAAGAGCCTTGAATAATGGATTGTTGCTTGAGATAGTCCATTAAATTCTCACGCAGCGTTTTTTGGGTTAGCATCGTAATCTTTCGATTCATGCCTTGGGAATTCAGAGACAAAAATTATATATACCGCATGACAAAGTGATATTCATGCAGAAATTCCATAACCGCATCTTTTGATATATGAAGCACGTCGCAAGGTGTTACGCCGTAAATATTTAATGGATATATGGTGTTTTCTCCAAACAGCAAATTGGCTCCGATGATACTGTCTTTTTGAAACTCGAACATTGTAATCGCTGAACCGTTTTCCGACAAGGAATACGCAACAAGCTTTCCTGATAAAACAACGTCGAGCACAGAACAGGCTTCATGCTGATGGTGTACCGTCGCGCCCTTCGAGTAATGCCTTACAAACAGCTGATTTTCCGTAACACATCTATCCAAAACGGCGGTATCCATTTCCGAAAGCAAGGGAATATGCCGTATTTTCTCAATTATCATATAGACCGCTCCTTTTTGAATATTATAGCAAAAAGAAACATAGGTGTCTATTTCAATTGAATAATACCCACTATAATCATATCAAACAGATTATAGGAGGTATCACATGGATGTATTGACTTTGGCAATGTGGATCGGAACCGCCATATTCCTAATGTTTTCTTTTGCCAAGGATAAGGGAAAAACAAAGCAGGCCCTCAAAATGGCGTTTGGTATGGGCAAAGGAATGCTGGGCAGTATTTTGTCCATTATTTTTTTGATTGGTTTGATCCTGACTGTATTCCCGCCTGAGAACATTGCCGAATTTGTCGGCAAGCAGTCGGAACTTTTGGCCACTGTTATTGCTGCTGCGTTCGGAGCAATTACCCTGATTCCGGCATTTATCGCTTTTCCGCTTGTCGGTACGCTTGTGCACGCGGGCGTGGGGATAGTTCCATCCGTCGCTTTTCTGACAACGCTTACGATGGTTGGTATCGTCACATTTCCGCTTGAAAAGCGTGAGTTTGGCTTAAAATTTACCGCCGTGCGAAACGGGCTGAGTTTTCTATTTGCGATTATTATTGCACTTGTCATGGGGGTGATTGTATGAAGGTTATACGCAAAGCAAAAGAAAACCTGTTTATCCTGTTCATTGCGGCAGCTTACATTGCTATGTTTATTATAAACCAGAACATGGGGATTGCCTCTGTCAAGAACAGCTTTTATTACATAAAAGAAATGATTATGATCATGCCGGTCATATTTGTTTTGACTGCTCTCCTGGATTTATGGGTTCCCAAGGAAAAAATCATGAAATATCTTGGAAAGGAAGCAAAAGTAAAAGGCGTCGTTCTTTCTCTTGCGCTTGGAAGTATATCTGCGGGCCCAATCTACGCAGCGTTTCCGCTGTGCGTGATGCTGCATAAGAAAGGTGCTTCAGTCAGAAATCTTGTGATAATATTAAGCGCTTGGGCCGTGATAAAAGTCCCGATGCTATTAAATGAGTTGAAATTCCTGGGATTTAAGTTTATGGCGGTTCGCTGGATTTTGACTGTCATTGCCATCGTTGTTTTTTCATGGATCACAGCGAAAATTGTAAAGGATCATGACCTGCCTCAGCTCAAGGCAAATCAGAGCGGCCCTTCCATCAACAAATCCGCCTGTATGGGGTGCTCTTTGTGTACAAAAAATTACCCGGAGTTATTTGAGATGCAGAACAAAAAGGCTTCTCTCAAAACAATCAGTAAAGAGATCAATCAGGAGAAGCTTATGAAGGCAGTCAACGCATGCCCGGTCAAGGCAATCTCTTTTTCTGCAGATGAATATTAGTGACAACTGAATTAGGAGTTTAAACCTTCTTTTTACTCGCATGGTTTCAATAACTAAATATATTGAAAGCACCTCTATAATGAAGTTGACGGTTATCGGCCGACCCACAACATTATGGAGGTGCTTTGTTATGCAAAAAGAAATTGAACTAAAACGAGGTGGTTCTTGATATCCAGAAGCAATTTCAAGAAGGTCTTGTTGGGAATCACATAAGCATGCACATTCGTAAGATGGCAGCATTGATGGAGGAATATTCTTTAAACCGTTGCATCGTGTGGCATAGAATAAAGCCTTGTCCCGCTATTCAGCTATCTGCCTATTATGAATACATCATACTGGGATTTAAATCTTGGGAAGAAGAAAGGAAGGTGCGTACTCCTAAAGGAATCCAAAGTTTTGTTGGGATAGCGCGTAAATTTTTCAGATATCTCGAAATGAATGGGCATTCCTCACCCAAAACGATAACGCTTAAATTGGTCAGTGGATTTCTGCTGTTTGTTGCGCCGCAGCATAAAGGCAGTATGGAACGTGTATTAAGCGCGCTTAAGAATCTGTGTGAATATCTGCTGGGTTGTATAGACTGCATTGATTTTAGACCTGCATTAACGGCGCGGCCGTCGCAGAGGAAAAAGCTGATGCCGGTATTTTCAACGCAAGAGGTTGTGGCGATTACAGAATCCGCAATGAAGTATTCCAGCTTGTCCAAGCGAGACACTGCTGTTTTTGCTATAGCGCAAAGTGTTGGCCTGCGTGCGATCAATATCGTAAACTTAAAATTAGTGAACATTAATTGGAACAGCCATGAAATCAGATTTTGTCAGCATAAAACCGGAGTGGAATTGGTACTGCCTTTGGAACCCGCAGTTGGAAACGCTATAGCGGACTATATTCTCAATGAACGTCCAAAAGCACAATCGGAATTTCTGTTTGTCAGAGCGCGATTTCCATACGGTGCAATGACCTCCAATGCGGTTGGTGATCGACTGAGATTGCATATGCGCAAGGCTGAGATGAACTACGCTCCGGGATGTCATAAGGGCTTTCATAGCTTTAGAAGATATGTGGCCACGCAAATGATTGATGGCGGAGTACCGATTGATACCGTAAAAGAAATATTAGGTCATACTCAAATTGACTCAATGAAACCATATGTCCGCATCAGTAAAAAGCGGCTACTTGTCTGCGCATTAGACCTTGACGGAATTGAAGTTACGCAGGAGGCACTTCTATGAGATATGACTTTATCCTCAACCCACTGGGAGGAACTGCCGGCCGTGACTGCCTTCCAGTATTCAAGTTCCTGTTTCTCCATGGTCATCCTCCTTAGTTATAGGTATCTTCATGTCGATATCCTCTACAAATAAAATGAGCGCCGAAGTATCCTGCGGTTCTTCGCTTTACATCATGGGATGCGAAAATGTCGTTTCTTCCTGATCCATTGCGCGTTGTACCCGCTGGTCGAGATCTGGGACAATATCAATAATCTGCTCCTGCGTGTCCTTCAGCATATTCTCTTGATCAAAAGTGATGTCGTACTGATGATCCAATGTGTCTTGGATACATCGATATATCTCCGTCAGCTGGTCCGGAGAAAAAAGCATTCTCTTATCGATGAGCCCACTCCGAACAGCAAAATCTTGTTTCGCAGCCTCATAATTACCAGCCATCTGATGTCCTTGGGTAACGGCAGCATGACCGTAACACCAATCCCTTGTGATAAACTGGACACCAAATGAAGTGGGGTGGCCAACGAGAACTGTACCGTTGTAGTCTGCCAGGAGCTTATAGTGTTCATCCAATCCGTCCGCTTTGAGAACAGGCGCTTCTTCCATGAGACGCATATATTCCGAAACAGTGTACGCCGTGCTAATTACTTGATGCAGGGCATCGTTTTGCCCTTCTGTTATTACATCTGATTTGCTATATCTCACGCTACCAGTACCCATGACTTTACAAAGGGATTGACCCTCAAGTGATACTTGGAAGAAATCGTCGGTCAGCTCAGTAGTGCTGAACCCGCAATTCTGTAGCGCTATACGAATCTCCTGGAGAAAGGCATTGTTCTGTTCGGATTTCTCTTGACTCATAGCGTTTACATCCTGTTCAAAACGTAAAAAAGGCCGACACTCACGATGAATGTCGGCCTTCAAAAATATATTGACTATATTTTGGTCTGTATCATATTTTGATACAGACCACTTTTCCAAGACACAAAAAATTAACAAATATTTTTTTGGATTTTCGAGAAAATACTCTGTCAGCAACCGGAATTTGGGCTGAAAAACGGTGGTGATTTAGTTCAAGTCCCTACCAACGGGGGGTAACACAGGAAAATATCTTTTTTTTGCACTTCAAAAAAAGGGCACGAAAAAACCCAGAAACCGTTGTGGTTACTGGGTTTTCCGGTGCAATATCTTTTTTGCTTGCACAATATGGTTGCGGAGGAAGGATTTGAACCTACGACCTTCGGGTTATGAGCCCGACGAGCTACCAGCTGCTCCACTCCGCGATATTGATGATCCGCTTTTCTTAAGGTCTCCCTCATCTAAGCTACTTTTATATCTTACAATGAAATTATGTAAATGTCAAGGATCTTTTCAAAGATTCTTTCTTTATGCCTGGAGCACCGCATCGGCACACCGGACCCGGTCTTCAGCAGGACGATCTCCCATTAAAAAAGAGCCGACTCAGCAGCCTGCTCTTCTTTAATAGTGGAATGGTGCTGAAGACCGGAATCGAACCGGTACGGTGTTTAACCACCGCAGGATTTTAAGTCCTGTGCGTCTGCCAGTTCCGCCACTTCGGCATATTTCTTTTTTGTTGAT